>JAIBBA010000010.1 GCA_019694895.1 Chitinophagales bacterium | reverse complement strand
GTTCGTGAGAACTGGAAAAATGACGATAGAGGGCTAAAACATTTCGGCTACGAATAAAAAAAATGCCCGCTCAAAATAAGCAGGCATTTATAGTGATTAAATTATTGAATATTTATTGTTCCACCAATTTAATTTCCACGCGTCGGTTTTGCGCACGTCCGGCTGAAGTTTTATTATCGGCAATAGGTTTTGTCTCGCCAAATCCGGCAGAACTCAATCTCGCATCGGCAACACCTTTGCTGCCAAAATAATTTTTCACAGCCGCTGCACGCTTGTCGCTCAGTTCCTGATTGAATTTATCATCACCCTGATCATCAGTATGTCCTTCGATGCTCCAGTTTGTTCCGGGATATAAAATCATAATAGCAACTATCTGATCCAAAACAGGATAGGATGATTTTTTGATTACATCACTTCCGGATTCAAATTGAATTGATTTTGCTGCGAAGTTGATTTTTTCAATGATCGCTTTTTTCGTTTCTTCCTCAATAACAGGACAACCTCCGGTAGCTTTTATTCCCGGTTTATCCGGACATTTATCATCTATATCCGCTACGCCATCGCCATCGGAATCAGGACATCCTTTCAATGCAATTTCTCCACGTTCGCGAGGACATCTGTCTTCTTTATCCATGATGCCATCACCATCAGTATCAGGACATCCGCCAAATTTCGCAAGGCCTTTTTCCTGCTTACAGGCATCATCAAGATCAGCAATGCCATCGCCATCAGAATCGGGGCATCCATTGAATTCTTTCAGGCCTTTGTCTTTTGGACAACGGTCGTCTTTATCCGGAATATCATCATTATCACTGTCAGGGCAACCGCTGAATTTAGCTAATCCTTTTTCTGTAGGGCAGGCATCGTCTTTATCAGCCAATCCATCGCTATCGGAATCGGGGCAACCATTGAATTGCAATAATCCATTTTCTGTTGGACAGGCATCCATCGCATCAGTGATGCCATCACTATCGGTATCCGGGCATCCGTTGAAAAGCGGAATACCTGCTTTATCCGGACAACTATCTTCCCAATTTGCGATGCCATCACCATCTTTATCTTCACCTTTTCCAAAGCGAATTACCAAACCGACTGCATGTTGCATATAATCAGAACCAGTTTCACTGAATTGATGCGTATAGCCTGTTTGTAAATTGATACCAAACATGGGAGTGAGCCATAAATTTGTGCCGATGGCAATTTCGCCTTCGGGAAATAATGTAGTGGCATCAGGATCATCAGAATCGAGATAGTTAGCACCTACACCGCCGGCAAGATAGGGCGCAAACCAACTATCGTGCGGAAGCATGTATCCGTTTGCAAATTGATACCGCAATCCCAAATCAACACCACACCATAAAAATGTTTCGCGAATATTTCCTTTAGAGATGGTTGAAATCGATGCAGCTGCCAACGATGCTTCCATAGAAAAAGAATTATTGATGGAACCGCCAAACGTGTATCGATTTGCTACCCATGCACCGTTGATGTCGGCACTATCGAAAAGGTCTTTCGTATAACCGTCATCTTCAATATTGTAATCAATAAAATGTGCACCAAATCCAAAGGCATAAGGATGGTCTACATTTTGCGCTGAGATGCTGCCAATTAACAGTCCCAACGTCATTAAGGGCAAGTAACGAAGCTTCATAGACTGGGTTTTAAGGTCAAGAAACCCCTAATTAACAAATATGCATTGTAAACACATAGAATATTAACCACAACTTATGCACCTTTTCACTTTTCCCGGTGTTTAGTAAACCTGAGAAATAGCGCCTTGTTGCTTACCTTTACACCCTATTTATCAATGCACATGGAAAGAGTAAAATGCCTCATTTTAGGATCAGGACCAGCAGGATATACAGCTGCAATTTATGCTTCACGAGCTAATCTTCAACCTGTAGTTTATACAGGCATCGAACCCGGAGGTCAGTTAATGCAAACAACGGATGTTGAGAATTTTCCCGGTTACCCGCAGGGAATCATGGGTCCTGAATTAATGGAGGACTTAAAAAAACAAGCTGAAAGATTTGGCACTGATGTGCGATTTGGCATTGCTACAAGGGTTGAATTAAACGACCGTGTAAAAACGGTTCATTTTGATGACGGCACATCTATTGAAGCATATACCGTAATTATTTCTACCGGTGCCTCCGCAAAATGGCTGGGTTTACCTTCAGAAAAACGTTTGAACGGAAATGGCGTGAGTGCCTGTGCAGTGTGTGATGGCTTCTTTTTCCGCAATCAGGAAGTTGCATTGGTTGGTGGAGGCGATACTGCATGCGAGGAGGCTCTCTACTTATCTAAATTATGTACTAAAGTACATATGCTTGTTCGCAAGGATAGTTTCAGAGCAAGTAAAATCATGCAGGAACGCGTACTGAATGCTCCAAATATTACGGTGCATTGGCATTCAGAAACGCTCGAAGTATTAGGCGATCAAACTGTTACCGGAATTCGCATTCGCAACAACAAAACGAATGAAGAAACGGTTATCAATATCACCGGTTTTTTTGTTGCCATTGGTCATCAGCCAAATACACAAATATTTAAAGATCAGATTGATCTTGATGAACAGGAATATATCATAACAAAAGCCGGCACCACCAAAACAAATATTGAAGGGGTTTTTGCCGCAGGCGATGTACAAGATAAACACTATCGTCAGGCTATAACTGCTGCCGGAACGGGCTGTATGGCTGCATTAGAAGCCGAGCGATATCTGACTGAAAAAGGAATACATTAATAAATCGTCACTTTTTGGTGATGAACTTTTCACTCCATTTGCTGTTCAGTTAAGCATATGAGAAGTAACACCTTTCCTTCTATACATGCCCTGAATGTAACCGCATTATCCGGTCGTACTTTTTCTATGAGTGAGTATACCGGCAAGGTGCTGCTGATCGTAAATACTGCCAGTAAATGTGGTCATACCTATCAACTCGGATTATTGGAAGAATTGTATCAGGAATACAAAGACCGTGGATTGGTAGTAATAGGTTTCCCATCAGATCAATTTGCACAAGAGCCATTAAATGGTGAGCAGATTCAAGAACATTGTCAGGTAAATTATGGTGTTACCTTTCCGATGATGGCAAAATCAAAGGTCCGTGGCGATGAGGCGAATGCTGTTTTTAAATTCTTTTCGAGTAAATCGCTGAATGGAAAATTCAGTAAACAACCGCGTTGGAATTTCTATAAATTTCTTGTTGGCAGGAATGGTGAAGCACTGGATCATTTCTGGACTTATCGCAAACCGAATAACGCTGCGCTCCGCAAAGCGATAGAAAGAGCCTTGATGGCTACAAATCCTAAGTAAACTCGGTTATTTTTGTCTGATGAAACTGGATATTCTTGCCTTTGGTGCGCATCCTGACGACGTTGAATTAGGATGTAGCGGAGTACTGATAAAGGAAGTGCGCAACGGGAAAAAAGTAGGCATCATAGACCTTACACGTGGCGAACTGGGATCTAGGGGCACAGCAGAGATCCGCGCACAAGAAGCTGCCGATGCTGCTCAGATCATTGGTTGTTCTATTCGTGAAAATCTGGAACTTCCGGATGGTTTCTTTGAGGATAATAATGCTAATAGGGCTATTGTTATTCAGGCGATAAGAAAATATCAACCCGATATTATTATCTGCAATGCCATTCACGATCGTCATCCTGATCATGGCAGAGGCTCCAACTTATTAGAGTCCTCCGCATTTTTATCCGGATTAATTAAAATCGAAACAACCGAAAATAATATCGCACAAAAACCCTGGCGTCCGCGATTGGTATTGCATTATCTGCAGGATAGATGGATAACACCGGATGTAATTGTAGATATTTCGGATGTATGGGAAGAGCGTATGGAAAGCATCGCTGCACACCGTTCTCAATTTTTCGATCCGGGAAGTAATGAGCCGGAAACGTATATCTCTTCAAAAAATTTCTTCGAAGCGATTGAAAGTCGCGCACGTGAAATCGGGAGGCCGGCACAATTCAAATATGCTGAAGGCTTTACTTGCAGCCGCACCATTGCTGTGAAGTCGCTCGGCGAATTGATGTGATTATTTTTCAGTGTTAGTTTGCTCTAAAACAAAAAACCCTGATCGTTAGACCAGGGTTATTCAAACTATATATTCATGACAGTCCTTTATTCTGCGACAGAAGTTGATTTTACTTCTTTGATACGAGCTGATTTTCCTTTCAGTCCGCGGAGATAGAATATCTTAGCACGACGTACTTTACCTGATTTATTTACCTCGATGCTTTCGATGTTTGGTGAAAATAAAGGGAATACCCTTTCAACACCAACGCCATTAGAAATTTTTCTAACAGTGAATGTTTGCGTACGACCGGTGCCTTTGCGCTGAATCACATCGCCTTTGAAAGCCTGTGTTCTTGACTTATCACCTTCAATGATTTTATAGTTAACAGTAACAGTATCACCTGCTTTAAACTGCGGGATTTCCTTTGATGGGATAAGGTCTTGTGCGAGTGATTGTAAGAATTCCATACACTAATTTTTAAAGTGGACTGCAAAGATAACAGGTTTTAGTGTTTTTGCCAACTTTCCGGCTTAGTTTTCCGGAAGGAGGTCCGGACGGCGGGATTTGGTCTTTTTCAGAGCCTCATCATGTCTCCATTCCTCGATTTTGGCCGTATGTCCGCTTAGCAGGATTTCCGGTATCTCCCAACCCTGAAAGTTTGCCGGACGGGTATACACCGGAGGAGCCAAAAGGTCGTCCTGAAAGCTATCAAACAAAGCAGAGGTTTCATCACCCAAAACACCCGGAATCAGCCTGCCAATTGCATCTACAAGTATCGCCGCAGCCAGTTCACCTCCGCTGAGTACATAGTCGCCGATAGAAATCTCTCTGGTAATCAGGTGCTCGCGAATGCGTTCATCCACCCCCTTATAATGTCCGCAAAGCAGAATGATATTGCCTTTCAGCGACAGCTGATTGGCTATCTTTTGGTTAAATCGCTCTCCGTCAGGCGTTAGATAAATCACCTCATCATAGATACGTTGGGCTTTCAAGGCGTTGATGCAATTGAAGATGGGCTCCACCATCATCACCATACCGGCACCACCACCAAATTGATAATCGTCGACTTGCTTATGCTGTCCAAGGCCGTAATCGCGCAACTGCACCAGGTTAACTTCTAGCAAACCCTTGTCGGCAGCACGTTTCATGATACTATGTTGAAACGGAGAATCCAGCAATTCGGGTAATACCGTAATAATGTCGATGCGCATAGGGTTATGAATTAAAGGTCCGTAAGTCCCTCCGGAAGCTTAGTAAACAAGGTTTCAGAGGATTCATCTTCTCGAATAATGAGGTGGTCATGCATGGGCACCAACAGTTCACGACCCTGATGGCTAACTGTTAGCAATAGATACGCCCCCATATCGGCAGAGGCAATGATTTGACCAAGTTCGCCATAGGTTTCATCATGAATTTTCCATCCTTCAAAGGCTATTTCCTGGTCTTCATCAGTATCTTCAAGCCACTCTGCAGGACCAAAAACTGGACGTTTTGTGTAGAGATCAGCTTCTTCCTTATTGTGCAATTCTTCGAGCAATACAAGGGCATCGCCATTATTAAAATGGCTGATCTCGCTGATGAAGTGAGGCATATGCACTCCTTTAATTAAAAAGTAAAGAGCTTCCGAAACCGAAAGCTCTTTACAATTATCATCAAATGCTATACGCACATGTCCCTTTACACCATGCGTTCTGATCACATAACCGATTTCGACCAGTTCGCCTTGCACGGGATTTGATTATTCGTTAGTTGTCTCCTCAGTAGTAGCATCATTAGCTGCTTCTGAAGTTGTTTCTTCCACCGCAGCCTCTTCAGTTGCAGTTTCTACGGTAGCAGCAGCTTCTGCTTCGCGTTCAGCGGCCGCTTTTTTAGAAGCTTCTTCCAAACGTTTTGCATTGATACGTGCTACTTCAGCAGCTTTTGTTGCAGCAGCAGATGCCTCGATAGCTTTAACCTTATCGATAACAGCTGTTTCGTGGCTTTTTACCCACTCATCAAATTTCTGATCTGCTACTTCAGTAGTGAAGGCACCTTTTGCCACACCACGAAGGAGGTGTTTTTTGTACAATACCCCTTTGTAGCGAAGGATAGCATTAACAGTAGTTGTAGGTTGCGCACCTTTTTGCAGCCAGTCAACAGCCTTGTCTACATCAATAATGATTTGAGCAGGAACTGTTGTCGGGTTATAAGAACCCAGGCGTTCGATGAATTTACCATCGCGTGGAGCCCTTACGTCGGCTACCACAATGTGATAGAAAGGAGCTTTCTTTCTACCGTGACGTTGTAATCTGATTTTAGTTGCCATGTTAAAACATGCTTTTTAGTTAAAAAATGTCTCAGATCGACCCGGACCAGCCGGAGAGTTGAGATTGGGGTGCAAAGATACCTTAATCGGGTGGTTTTTACAAGTGAAATGCCTATTTTCGCCCTATGGCGCAGGAAAACTCAGAGCGTGATTTGTCGGCAAGGGCTGTTAAAATCCTTCGCTGGCATGAGCACCTGATCTCCTTTTTCCAGCAGTATTTAAACGAGAAGCAGTTTGTCACCATTTCCGGGGTTTTAATAGGCATCACCTCTGCCTTGGCTGCAATTTTGCTTAAGGCCATGGTGTTCTACATTCATGCCCTCCTGTTCACAGAAAGCAATATCGGTAAGATCTCACCTTATATCTATAGTTCATTTCCCTTATTAGGTATATTAGTTACAACTTGGATAGTTCAGCGGTATTTTGGCGGGAACCTGGGTGGTGGGAATGCGGCCATTATTTTTTCTATCAAAAAGAAGGAAAGCCGCCTGCCGGGAAAATTAATGTACTCACATTTAATTACCAGCGCCATTACTGTTGGGACTGGTGGCTCTACAGGGTTAGAGACACCAATTGTGACTACAGGTGCTGCCATAGGATCCAATTATGGCAAAACATATAAAGTAGGACCGGAGGAAAGGACCTTAATGATTGCTTCAGGTGTTGCAGCCGGAATTGCGGCAACGTTTAATGCACCGATTGCTGGTGTGTTGTTTGCAGTTGAAGTACTGATAAGTGAAATCACCATAGTAGCATTTATCCCTATTCTCATTGCTGCAGCTTCCGGTGCCATTCTGTCGAAGATCATTTTAAATGAGGAAATACTCCTGAACTTTTCTAACATGGCACCTTTCAATTATCACAATGTGCCGTTTTATATATTATTAGGATTGTTATCGGGAGTAATTGCAGTTTACTATATCAGAACCTCGCTGCGTATAGAAAGAATATTTCGCAGAGTTAAACAACGGTTCTATGTTCAACGAGCAATCATCGGCGGAATATTATTGGGTATATTGATATTATTATTTCCACCATTATTCGGCGAAGGCTATGAGAGCATCAAAACTTTAGCAGGCAATCATGCGGAAGACATATTAAAAGGTTCAGTAGTTGTTGGCAACCTGCAGGATCCTGTGATGATGATTATTGTACTCACTTTCGTATTATTACTTAAAGTGGTGGCCACTTCCATTACATTAGGAAGCGGTGGCAATGGCGGCAATTTTGCTCCTTCATTATTCACCGGTGCCTATTTGGGATATATTTTTGCGGGACTGATAAATCTTACGGGAATTTTCAACTTGCCTCCGGGCAACTTTACAGTTGTTGCAATGGCAGGAATGCTCAGTGGCATTTTCCATGCGCCACTCACTGCAATATTCCTTATTGCTGAAATAACAGGAGGCTATGACTTGATGGTGCCTTTGATGATAGTTAGTGCTATCAGCTTTGGAGTTTCAAGGTATTTGTTTACTTATGCACTTGATGGTCTAAAATTAAATAGTATGCTTCAACAGGCTGCAAGAGAGGAACAAGAAGAAAATAAAGCTAAAACCGAATAATTATTTCAACCAATTACTTAGATCTTTGTTCAGCAGCAACTGCAATTGCTCAATATCCTTCCTGTAATAATTTATTAGATATTCCTTTTCTTCGGCAGTAATAGTAGGAATATTTTCTTTGGTATAAATAAGCGATTTAAGTCTTTCTTTTAAATTGGAAGGAAATATTCTCTTCACTAAACCATACACACCAATTTGTGTAAGCCAATAATTTAGTTTACCAAACCTGGGCATTCCCGCCTCATTATATCTTTTTGACATGTCGGGTGTGAATGTTGCATCTACACCTAAAAACTTAAACAGCGATTGCATAGTGCCTGTAGGATCTTTCTTGTAATCGTCGTAATACAATATGCAAACTTTATTCTTGTCAAAAATATCTAAATAGCGTTTTACCTGCTCATAATACATGCCCACCTCCAGATATAAATGACTTACACCCCATCCCTTCACAGGTTTTACCTGGTCTGCTTCAATTTCCTTCAGCAAATCCTTTTCCACTATTTTTCCAAGTTTCAGATTCATGAGAAATTGTGAATACAATCGCTCAACAGGATTACGTAATATCATCACAATTTGCACATCCGGCAAAGCTTTGTGAATTGCCGCAGCTGTAGAAGGCAAATACAAATAAGAATTACTCACCTCTCCTATTGCTTTTTGAGAGGTGACATTTTTAAACAAAGCAGCATATTGCTCTGCAGTTCTGACATGCGCAATATGGATTTTCTTATCCATAGGGCCGGCCAGATATTTTTCCAGATTCGCATTGATATCCTGCTTGTAATCAACATTGAAGTGATCAAACAGCATATCGGCATCACTGAAATGATTTGTCTCCTTAACCGGCGACATATACACTTCCGGATGCATTTGCAGGTATTCATGGATAGAAGTAGTACCTGCCTTTACAGCGCCAACAATAAGGAATGTAGGTTTCGCTGCCATTTGATATTAACGTAAGAATTTCCAGAATATGATTCTCGCTACGTTCACAATTCTGTATAGGAAAAAGGAATGCCATGGAATACGAATATGATTCCAACTCTCAGGAAAGTCGTAGCCCCATCGTTGCATATATGGGCCGAAAATATATTTAGCACGACGCTTAGCTTTATCACTTTCGTAATATTCCCAAAATGTTTTCGACTTCTCGGCAGTTTTATTGGCAACAGGAATATCACGTACTTTGTCTACACCTATCAATTCAAGTGCTTTTGCAAAATCTGCTTGTAAGTTCTCGAACCTGATGACATAATCCATGCGTTTATGTTCAATGATACTCCAACTGGCATAAGGTAAAGTATAGGCACGCATGAAGAAATTCTCAAAATTCTCTCCACCCTCAATGATAGATTTATACTGACGTACATTCCACCACCGCATAATATACTTCCTCAGAAAACCGTGCTTCATCAGGCGAGGATTGGAATATCTGTTTTCATGATCTGTCTTGAACTTAAAATAATTGCTCACACAAATATCCATTGGGTTCCTCAACCCACTGACGCGCGTAAACTGCTTCTCTTCAGGTTTTGCCTGCTTCAAAAAATCTGTGCTATACAGTGCATGTTTGAATAATATTTCATGCCCATCATAATTTTCCTTCAACTCACGGGCAATAGCACTGCTTGCAGTTTGAGGGAGTTCGATGAAAACGTACTTATACTTGTGACTAATGATCATGATTCAAACTTTGTGTTTAAGATAGCTTGATAAATAACTTTTGCCTCGCTGAAGTTTCCTTTGCTTACATATTTAAAACTTCTTGTGATAAGATGCAAGTATAAAAAGGGCAATTGCGGGCGATAATACTTCTTATATAATTTAATTTTCCCTCGATACTTATAGTGCAGCGCTTTAATCTGCCACTTACTTTTCTTAGGGCTATTTCCTGTAGATGCACCTTGTTTATGATACACCTTGCTTTTTACCGCAACACCAACTTCCCAGTCTTTCAATTTAGCACGTGCGCTCCAGTCATTTTCCTCGTTATAAAGAAAATACTCCTCGCTCATCAATCCAACATCCAATAAAAACGGTCTACTCACAAACATTGCAGCACCTATCACATAATTGCAACTTATTTCCTGCTCATCATATTGATTCTTATCAATTTCCTGTGCACCTATGATCTTACTCTTTCCTGAATATTTATTGAATATCGCACCGATACCCTGCATTTTCTGTGGTTGGTGATACACCATGAGTTTGCTGCCAACAATACCGATAGTTTGCTTTTTCTCTTTTTTTACCTCGCAATATTTCACCAACTCTTCAATTGCATTTGGTTCTATAACGGTATCATTATTCAGCAACCACACATAATCAAACTCGCTATTAAGCGCATACCGCATACCAACATTATTACCGCCTGCAAAACCTCTGTTTTCATCACTTTTAATAAACAACAATGGCATGATGCCATCCAGTGGTCCTAAACGCATGTGCGCAGCCTCTTCAGGTGAAGCTCTAAAGTACAGCAGTGGTTTATGAACGGGGGGATGTGTGAGATGAAAAAGGGGGTTTTGAGTGGTAATATCAATAGCATTTTCACCCCGAGCCCATTTCAACATTTGTTCCCAGCTATCATCGCCGCTACCATTTTCTACTACAACGATTTGATAATTTGTGTAGTTACTGCGCAGTACACTCTCCATACATTCGAGTGTATCTTTCCACGTCTTATAATTTACCAGAACAACACAAACTTTAGGTCGCATAGGGATATTATTTTAACCAACCTGAAAGGTCTTTATTCAACAAGGATTCAAGTGCATGTACATCAGGTCCAAGCTTCTCTAACAAAAAAGATTTTGCTGCCGGTGGCATTTGACCCTTATCAGCTTTCTGTTTATAGAATAATTTCACAACTGCACCCTTTAGGAATTTAGGTGAGATGCGCTTCATAAATGGTCTGATACCTGATTTATTCAGGAACCAGGTCAGATTCTTATACTTTGGCGTATACACCTCATTATATTGGGTTGAAGTATCCGGATTAAAAGATGGATCAACACCAATAAATGTGTAGAGGTCACGTATTACCTGAGCACTATTTTTTTTGAGGTCTTCAGTAAATATCACTTTAACATTCTCGGCACCAAAAGTATCCAGGTAGCGTTTTACTTGCTGATAATACATGCCGATTTCAGTATATAAATGGGCATTTCCCCATACTTTGGGCTGGTGCTGATAATCTTCAAGCAATGCCTTATGGAAATCAAATTCATTGCTATTGCCCGTCCATAAATTCATCCTGTAATGAGAATATGCGCGTTCAATTGGATTGCGCAAGCAAATAATGATTTTACAGTTTGGAATCAGCTTTTTGATCTCTGTTGCGGCAACTGTTGAATACAAATAGGAAGTACTTAATTCGCCAATTGCCTTTTGCGATGTAACATTTTTGAATAGCTTCAAATATTGTTCTTCACTTCGCACAAATGCAGCATGGAATTCCTGCTTCATATCACCCTGCACGTATTTTTCAATATCCTGAAGTTTATTATGTGCAAATTCCTTTTTGAATTGGTTTACATCAATATCCTTACTAAAGTAGTGTGGTTCCTTTATCGGCGACAAATAAACTTCAGGATGCTGCTTCAGGTAATGATATATTGATGTTGTGCCGCCTTTATTTGCGCCAACTACTAAAAATGTGGGTAATATGGTTTTGCCGGTGGTCATGAATTATTTCAACTGCAACAATTTATCGGCAACTTCCTTCGATAGGCAATATACATTATTGATCTGCTCGATGTTCGGAATTTTGATAGACCCTGCGAGTTTATAATTATTAATATTAAAAACCTGAACCATATTCGGGACAGCTTCACCGCCGGGGAAAAGTCCGAGATATCGTTTACGGGTTTCACTTACGCCTGCATAATACACATTACGTTCAACATCCAGATCACCGCCGCGGCCAAAACCCTTGGTATCCATAGTGCGAAGGAAATTCCAGTTCTTATCAAATACTTTCAATTCAAAATGTCCGCTGTCGAACACCCAATATTGATTATTGATTCTTCTTACACTGTGGGGAGCTTTGAAATTTAATGGATAGCGTTTTTTTTCGGTGATATCTACCACTCCGCCATTTCCCTGACTTTTAATAAATTTTTGCGCTATTCGCTTCATCAATTGACGGCCGGATGTATGATGAACGAGAATATATAAATCGCCTTCGTATCCTTCAAATATCAAATTACAATGAAATTTATCAACCACTTCCACATCTGCCTCACCTTCACCCTCTTCCGGTGTATTTGATTTAAAGTCGGAAAGGTTAATTCGTTGGTCTACCCTATTTGTGCGGATGTTATAGCTAACGATTTCATCATGCTTAGTGTTTGATATCCAAACTTGCTCTCCTATCATTGAAATCTCATGTATGTCAGTGAGGTTTGGAATATCCAATTGCTCATATCTGTTTTCCTTGAGCATGAATTTAAATACTTCGCTGCTGGAAGCGAGATAAAAAACAAATGGATCGTTTGGATGGAAGCACATACTGCTCATACCTAATTCACCCCAAGTATTAAAGAAATTCACAGGATGTATCTTTCCATTTTCATCGATTACTTGCATGCTACGGATATCCTGGCGACTGATAGCTCTATCAGCAGGATTTGCATTTAATGAACCGATAACCAAAATTCTTTTGTCGGGATGAATAAGTTGCATAATCTAAATTTAGAAAGAATTTTTTAAAACTGCAGTTTCAGGAAGGCCTTGCCTGTCCATTTGAACTTCTAATAATTTATAAGCATAAATCACAAGAATAAAAATTGCTGTTGAGCCGGGCTGCATAAATAAGTATCCTTTTGCAAGGGATGATAAAAAACAAAATATCAAAAAGTATTTCGATGCAATCATGAATGGCTCATCTTTATAACGGCGAATAAATTTTACACTTCTGAATGCTATTAAAAATTGAAGATAAATCAAAACACTTCCTAAGATACCATACGTCATAATAGACCCGAGTATACCTATGTCTCCCGGAGGCACAGTAGCTATTGTATGCTCGCCCGCAACTGCCGACTCGGCACTTAGCTTACCAATGCCTATCCACCAACCGATTGGATAGCTTTGCAAATAAACAAACAAGATTGCCATCTCTTCCAAACGCGCATCAACAGAGCTTTCGCCCGAAGCATTCCCTGTGAAGACAACTGTAGCAAGAGAAGTATATTGAATTACATAATCGTTGATGCGATCAGGAATTGCAGCATATAAAATACCCATTATTACAAAAAAGCCAATACCAATAGAAGTAAATATTCTAAAGGCGCGCTGCCAGTTCACTTCAAACATATAAAATACAAATAAAGTGGCCACCACCGAAATCATAACCGATCGGCCTTGGTGGAGAAAAAACAGGTATGCCAGGTTAGCGGCTGATAACCACATGCTGACAGAATCCTTTTGTTTGATATACTTTACCGTATAGTAAACTGATAAAAATGCGATAAAGTCTATACCAAATTTAAATCGATAGCCACCTTTGATATCCGAGAACCCTACGAAAGAATAATCTAGGTATTGTTTGGGATCAAGAAATATATAACACCAAATGAAATATGCCATAGTTCCCCAACCCAGCCACTTCATCGCTCTAAAAAGGTCTCCAATTGTAAAGAACTTTGTTTGGAGAAGATAAATCAATACAAATATCCCTGAAATCCCATACCAATGTCGCTGCGAGCTAATGCCACCCATCACATTCTGACCTTCACTCAAATTGGCCATGAAACCCGCCCACAAGGGCATGATAATAATTAATATATAATAATAATGTATTTCATCCACGGTCTTTCGAACCAGGAAAATATACATCGCATAAATAAATGTGAACGTAATAATGAAGGTATACCACAAAATCTCGAATGGCATATAGTAATCCACTAAAGGCGTTCTGGTAAGGATACGCGTGGTAAAAAGGATAAATACCACCAATATCATAGTCTTACCAAAGACTGACATTGGTTCCTTATAAATTCCTTTTTCGTATGTTAATATACCCATATTAATTATACCACAGCGACAGATCGCGACCTGTCAATTTTTCTGTGAGATGAATATCTTGAATAAAATAATCGGCAATCAATTGTCTCCTCTGCTCCTCACTCAGTTTAGGAGAACTAACTTTTTGCATATTTTGACTGATAAATGCCTTTCTCATCCATTTTCTTATGGCTTTAAAAGGCAAAATTGTCTTTAATATACGTTTTGCAAAATTAGGCTTTCTAACTAACTCATTCAAGGAATCATTGATAGGTTCACCTGCCTCATTGCTATGCAAATCGACATCCAGCGCCTTGAAGGGAACCCCTAAAAAGGCCTGAACCTTCTCAACTGTCCCTTGCCTGTTTTTGATAAAATCTTCCTCAAATACCAGAAACAAAAAATTCTCAGCCGGAAACACCTTTAAAAATTGCGCTATCTGAGTACCATACATGCCCCGTTCAATGTAAGCAAAGATTTTTCTGGTCTTCAAATCTTCCTTCCTGCTCGCTTCAGCCTGAAGAGCGGCCTCAAAGTCATGAGGTTCAAGACCCTTTCTTTTTGTCATCAGGTAGTGAGAATATGCCCTATCGGCAGGATTTCGCAATACCACCAATATCTTAATATCCGTTCCCAACGTTTCAGCAATGCGTTCGGCAGTATATGGAAACAACAAATAATCAGGATCAAATTCACCTACAGCAGATTGAGTTCTGTAGTTGCTGAAATATTGATCATAGAAAGACTTACCCTTCTGATAGTCCTGATCAAACAAAAAAAACTTCGTCTCCTTAATGGGAGGGATGCAAATATCGGGATGCGCACTTAAAATGTCGGACAAGGTAGTTGTGCCGGCTTTTTGTGCCCCAATGCAAATAAAATTTTGTTTGATCCCACTCATATTATACTCTTAACCAATCACTAAGGTCCTTCTGAACAAGTGTCTGCAATTGCTTGATATCCTCAGAATACAATGCAATTAACTTCCTCCTGGTCTCAGGGTTCATTTCTGTTTTCTTCAAATTATATCTCAACAATTTATCCTTAGCCCAATTTCTTAATTTCTTTTTTGTATCGCGACTCATTAACTTTCTAAAGAAATTAAGTATCGGATTTTTCCTCGTCGTCATCATTTGCTTCAACCACTTAACTTTCATTTCACCACTCTGGTTGCGTTTTACCATTTTCGCTTCTTGCAATTGTGTAACGCCAAGAAACTGATAAATATCGGACAACAATTTTTCCGGTTGTTTTTCAAGCGTATCGTAAAACACGATTTTAACATGCTTGAAATTGTCTATATAATCTTTTACTTGCTGATAATAATACCCCTTGTCAACGTAGAAAAAATCAAAATGCCAGTTATCAGCCATACGTTGCTTCTCAGCATCTATTGCCTCTTCAAATGTCAGCGGCTCCCTCAAGTCGCGGCGATTATGCATATATTGCGAATATGCTCTCTCAGAAGGATCGCGTAACACAATGAGTATTTTCATCTCATCTGCATTCGCAACCAATCGCTTGATATTGGCAATAGATTTTTGATGAAAATATAAATATGGTGTTGAAGATTCTCCCATGACGGCCTCATTATGATGCTCAAACATGGCAAGATATTCAGCAGGATTAGTGAGGTACCGATGACGTGCTTCCTTAAATTCAGGCTGCTCATCTACATAAGTAAAGAAACATGGTTCCTTCTGCAATGGCATGAAGATATCAGGATGATTGCCTAAAAATTCATGCAATGATGTTGTTCCTGCTCTTGCAGTACCTACAATGAGAAAATTGGGCCAACGTTGCGTCATATTTCCTCCTCGTTTTTTGACTCGTTGATCACAGGTTGCATTTTCTTTTTGGAAAATACACTCCATAAATCAGCGAATGGATTATAAATAGTACTGATGCCCATTGTAAAATATATCTGCAGTGCGCATCCTACATTCAATACTGTTCTCGCAACAGCAGTAGCAATTGCAGCACCTATAATACCGTATATAGGGATGAGGATTAAGTTCAATGATACATCAATTACCACAGTTGCCAATGCATAATACATCGTAACATTTTGGCGTCCGGTCATATTCAACAGAACAGTCACCGGACCTGTAAGAATATTTGCAGCTTGTCCCAGTGAAACGATAACAAAAACGGTTACAGCTTCACTGCCCGTGAAATCTTTTCCAAAGGTCCACATGCTGAATTTCGGGAAAATCAAAAATATCGCCAGTATGGGTATACAGGTCCAAAAAATCATGCGCGTTGCCTGCTTAACGTTATTTCTTAGACTGCGTTGATCGTTTTTACCAAAGGCTTCAGCAAATTTTGGTCCGGCGATTGAATTTATAGAAACCAATGGAATAGTAGATAAGGAAGTCAATCGTGTAGCAACACGATAAATCGATACCATTGCTTCCGGGGCATACCATGCCAATATTAAAATATCTAACCATGTATAGATCATGGTAAGATATTTAGCCATCATCATTGGTGCCGACAATTTGAGCATCTCGCCTGTATTTATTGGCTGCTCTTGCTGCGCGACGGCTAATACTGCCGCTGCAGCATTGTCTTTTGCTGGTTTCTTTTCTTTTTTGTCTTTCTTTCTGCCAAATTCCGATCCGCCCACCTCCGGATGCTTCAAATAATATATCCAATAATATTGGGCAATGGCAAAGGCTACAAATACACCGAGGCAATAAGATAAATTCACCCAAAGTTCATCCTTGGAAAAAAGGCCAAAAAGCAATAAAAATGCGATGGCTGCAACCTGGTTGATTGTTTGAGAAATCCAACTATACTGACGCGTTTTCTTCAGCCCTTTAATACATTCTTCACTCAAACCGCCGAGCACATAAAATAAAATGGTGACAGCAAATATTTGCATGAAGAAAGTATACTGATCATAATTAGGAGAACTTGTATCAAACAGATTATCCGTAAAATAAGGTACAATGAAAAATGTAGCTGCCGATAAAAACAATCCTAAAAAAAATACAATTCGAAATGCAACACTATAAGTATGTCTGATCAAATCCCAACGCCCTGACCCGCCATACTGTGCTACAAAGCGCGACATAGCCATATCTACCCCAAATCTTCCGAAAATTCCAACAATGCTAAGGATGCTCAGACCAACAGTATAAACGCCCATAGCTTCCTGACCATACACCCAGCCAATTACCATCAAAAGTAAATAACCTGAAAATCTACCAACAAGACTTATGGCAGTGCCTGAAATACCTTTACTAAAGATCTCCTTAAAATCCTGATCCTTGAGCTTACGACGGAATTTCTTTGTTATTTTTCTGATCATAACGCATCGCCGGTACCGGAATTGGTTTGTTGAAGAGAATTAAGCGGTGCAACAGGTCTTGGAGCTATTTTACCTTGCATGATCAAGCGATCAATCCATTGATCAGCGAAAATATCCGTAAATAGTTTAGCGCCGCTAGAATTTAAGTGCGCCAAATCAAATAAGTTCTCTCGCTCATTGAACATGGGATATGCAGATGGATTTTGAAATCCAATTCTATTTTTTTCAGGAATGCGATTATACAAAGGAATCAAATATTCATAGCGGTCGCCAAGGCGTTGAGAAAGCATTATCACTACGCTGATATCCTGCTTTTCACAATCTTTGATGATCTTCAACAAATCCGCTTCCATGGTTTTGTTAGGATTCTTCTTTGCATCTTTGAATTTATCATACAGCATCTGACAGCGCTGTGTGCGGAAGTCAATAGTGTCTTGTGTCCTCAAATCATTATATCGAATTGCCAGATCACCTTCAGGATCATCATGCATTTCCTGATCAAGAGAATAGAAGCCGTTTTTATCAGGACCAACAGATAAAGGCTCAATATTCAAACCGGCATGCTGCATAATAACTGACGGCCCCATACCAACCAAAAAAGATTTTTCACCAAAGCTGAAAGCATGTAAGAATGGCACCCCGAATTTATTTGCTGTGCCCTTTTCAGACTCATATGAGGCCTTCATCACATCACCGATATTCCCCCAGTTGTACCAGTACAACATCTCCTTTTTATGCAAGTTATCGGCACCCATCTTTGTCAATTCCGACAAGTCGATCACAACATATTTTATATGATCGGTATTGCCTTCCTTCAACAAATTTTCAAGCATATACATACTTTGAGGCGTGCGATTTGCAGGTATACCGAAGTTGAAAGATTTTATATGTAAATCAGGATACTGCGCATTCACTGCAGCATCAAATTGTTTTGGATCAATGTGACGGTATGTAGTACTAGCTCCTATTAATAATGTATTGTATTGTTCAGGATTCTCAGAATATGTAGTATACTTCGTATTCAAACGCGTGTTACCCCATGAAAAAGGCATACTCATCAGTATAAGCTGGCAGATCGCGAAAACGATTACCAACAACAATCCGATTCTGAGAATTAGTTTTTTCATGTTTTAGAATGCGAAATAGATAAATGCTGATTTAGTGGTAACTGCAAAACATGCTACGATTACCAGGAATATTATATAAAAACTCCAGCGCGTATACCAAGGGCGAATAGCCACCTGATCTTCAATGGTTGCACTTTTACGAATATACAAATTATAATCGATGAATAACAGCATAGCAATAAATACCAGACTGATCCAAAATTCAATTACACTAGGAACTGCTCCTTTTGGTGCACTGTTATAAATAAATTCATGCATGGTACTTGCCTTGAACATCTGGCCGATAATATGCCACGCATCACTTATAGAATTCGATCTAAAAAATATATCCGGAATACAGGTTAGATTAAAAATCCAGATCATCAACAAAACATTTACCAGAATTGGCATATTCGGTATCCACTTTGCCAGTACCATTTTTGGCATATATTTATCTCTAACCCTACTTACTACAATATAAAAACCATGGATAAAACCGAACATTACATATGTCAGGTTAGCCCCATGCCAGAAACCCATCACGGTTAATGTAAACCAGTTATTGAATAACATTCTTCCAAAGGAGACTCTGCTTCCTCCTAAAGGAATATACAGATAATCTCGCACCCAGACCGTTAATGTAATATGCCATCGCTCCCAGAATTCTCGTATCGATTTCGAGAAGTATGGCGTTCGGAAGTTGTCGGTCAGATTATGCCCCATGATTTTCGCAGATCCTATAGCAATATCGCAATACCCACTGAAGTCGCAATACACCTGAATAGCAAATAACCAAGTTGCGATAACTACCGGCCATCCGCCATGTTCAAACGAAGGATAATTCCAACCTCCCATTCCATTCGACTGACCATACACCGCCTGAACAAATATTCCCAATCTGTCGGCAATGACAACTTTCTTGAAAAATCCGTATAAAATCCTGGTGAGACCTTTTTTAACGCGGTCGTAATCGAAATCATGATTTCTTTTCAATTGGGGCTGTAAATCTCCCGGACGTTCAATAGGGCCGGCAACAAGCTGAGGCCAATAAGAAATAAATAAAGCAAAATATCCAAAGTGTTTCTCAGCTTTTACATCGCCGCGATAAACATCAATGGTATAACTCAGTGCCTGAAAGGTATAAAATGAAATACCTACCGGTAAAAACAAGTTGAATTCAGGAACATTATAGAAAATGTCGAACGAATCGAATACTGCCCGAGTAGCGTCATTAAAGAAGTTGAAATACTTAAATGAGAACAATAAACCCAGATTCGAAAACAAACTGATCAACATATATGGTCGCCGCTTCCGTTTATCGGTTTGCTTCGCCATTGCGTTGGCTGTTAAATAATCAACTGTTGTTGAGAATACAATCAGGAAGGCATACTCGGCCTTCCAGCTCATATAAAAGTAGTAACTTGAAAATAACAGAAATAACCAACGCCACTTGTACGGAATAGAGAAGTACAGGAAGATGGCTACCGGTAAAAAAATCAGGAATTGTAATGAGTTAAAAATCATGGCAGGTTCCGAATTTTAACTCACTATCAAATTTTGTTACTGTCAGTGTCTATTAAAGACTGACTTTCCTGTTCTTTATGGTATTTTTCAATAACAAGTTGCTTCTGACGAGCTTCTTCTACGCTATCACGAATATACTTTCTGAAAGCTAATACGATGCTTGTAAGTATAGTTCCCAAAATAAATCCAATGATCATGAACATCGTAGTTTGCTCTTTTTCTTTAATGGTAGCAAACTTCGGTTGATCAATCATATCCACAAGCGGTGTCTTGTTTTGAAGATCGAAAAGCGCTAATTGCAACTGTGCGTAAGTAGTAGAATATTCAGTGGTGATAAGTCCTATTTCACGAATCAACCTGTTCTGGTTCACATATCCGGAAAGTTTAACCTGATAAGCACTTCCATCCTGAATCCTTGCCAACAATTCCTCTTTCCCATCAAGTAACGCTCTGAGTGAGTCCGCTTTTTCGGACATCAGGTTAACAGTTTTTTGCTCGTTGACTACTTGTGCATTGATATAGTAATTAGAACCTGCATAAGCGAGGTAATCTGCCAGATAGTAAGAAAAATCTCTACTAAGGGAAGACACTTCCATTTGATTCATACCAAGGTCATCACTGAATTCTGTTGAGATATCATTTTCAATAATCTCATCATAAATAACAGTAAGACAGCTATCCTCATAAACGGTCAATGAATCTAATGAGCCATGTTCCAGTTTGAAGTTTTTAACCTTTTTCTTTTTAGCCCATCGTGGATACATCTCTACATAGAAATTGGCCAAATAGTCCTCACGAGGTGCAACACCCTTCTTTACTGTCAAGGTGCGCTTCTCCATCAACGCCTCCTTAACAAGGGTACGTGATTGAAGAATTCCAAGGAACAACTCATTGGTAAACTCTGTACCGGTTGTGATACCAATACCAAATGAGCTCGCCAAAGATGCCAGTGATGAGGTTGACGAACCTTCAGTTCCTTTAACCGCGAAATCGGCATGAGAAATATAATATTCCTTTTTCCAAACAGCGAAGAATCGCAATCCTATTGCCAACAAAATTGCGGCTATAAGAATCACCCACCATTTTTTTACAAGGTACCTGCGATACTCTCCAAATTTAGTAAAGAGGTCACCAATGTTTATTTCATCATTATACGGACGATCGTATTGCATAGTTGTGGTTGCTTATCTGAGCAATTACAGTTATGATGGTACTTTTAAGATCAATACATATATAGTTGCAAAGCTCAGAATACCTGCACTAAGTGTAGTGGCAAAGGTATTCCAGTCAAATGGCTCCCTTGGTGCTGATGGCGCTTCAGGTGCATCCGGCTTTTCTTCAGGTTTCTGTGGAACAACTACCTGACAACCTTTTACCTTTACTCGAGGGTAAAAATGTATGAATAAGAGATTATGCGTTCTGCGCACATAACCATTCGGTTCAACGATATAGGTTTCACTGCGCTTAGCATCATCATCAAAGTTTTTACCATATTTCTTGATAAAGAAACGAGCAGAACGACCTTTTTCAAATGGAACAATTACAGTGCCCGGATCGCCAACAAACGGATATTTAATTTCACCTTTCAAAGCTACCAGATCACCTGCTTTAGGAACAGTAATCACATCTCCTTCACGTAATACATAGTTATATTTTGATTCAGGATTTTCCAATGCTTTATGAAGGAATACCAGTGTAGAAGCAACATCATTTCTGTTCATTGTTGCACCTTCAGCATATGCCCACTGTGTAAGTCCGCCTGCGCGTTCTATCACATCAGCAAGTGTTTCGGTGCGTGATGTAAGTGTATATACACCCGGGAATTTAACCTCGCCAAGTACTGTAACATTTTTCTGATATTCGAATTCAGGTGTATTGCGAACAAATACCTGATCGTATGGTTGCAATTGGAAAGTGTTTGCACCATCTTCCAATTCAAGTTGCTTGCCAATGCTGATAGATTGAATAACTACACGTGTAGGTTCATTGTCAGAATTCGCTTCATTGAAATTCACAATACGAGAAATCTCAATTCGGCTATTAGCCGCTTCCACCTTCAAACCTCCTGAATAATACAACAGATCTTTCAGTGTCATTTTTTCATAGTATGGGAATATACCTGGAACCTTCACGGATCCTGAAATAGAAACGTTGAATGTTTCACGGAATTCCTGTTTGCTGAAGATATCAATCACATCAAATTTTGTTAATTTGAAGTTGAATGCAGAATTCGGATTATCTATAACTTCCTGCAAATCGAATGGAATATACACATCGTTCAATTTGTCATTCTTGCGAATTAAATATGCACGATCAGTATACGCATCATAATTCAAACCTTTAGCTTTCGCTATGAGATCAGAAATACGCATATCTTCTGTAAGCTGATAGTTTCCGGGGAAACGACAACTACCTTGAATAGTAACAATATTCTCAACTACCTCTGGAATTCTTGCAAAAGTGATTTTATCTCCATCCAACAATGGGAAATTCACTCGCTCGCGCTCAAGACTGTCGAGGTTGAAATCCAATACCACATTCTCGTTATTGATGTAACGGAAAATAGTTACGTTACGCTTATAAGCAGTTGAACGAAGACCGCCTGCATATGCAATGAGTTCGTTTAAGTTCTCACCTTTTACTAATTCATATTTCAAAGGGCGATTAATTTCTCCCTGCACATCAACTACGCGACCAATGCCATTCACAATGATATAATCATTTGCTTCAAGATAAGTGTCATCAGTGGAACCCGGATTCATCAAAAATTGATAAACATCGAGTGTCTTAATAACCTTACCATTTCTTTTCACCTGAATGTTACGAACTGAACCGATATCAGTAACACCTCCTGCTGCAACTAATGCATTGAATGCAGTATTAACAGATGAAATATTATATGTGCCCGGTTTAACTACTTCTCCGACAATACTAACTTTTATCGTCTTTGAATATGTTAATGTCATATCGAATGTCGAATGCACAAGGTCGAAAGAAGATGCAAAACGCTGACGAACAAGCTGACGTGCTGCACTGAAAGTAAGTCCCTTCAAATAAATGCGACCCGTTTCAACGGTGGTGATGTAACCATCTTCACTTACAGTAAGATTACCATTATAGTAAGCCCAACCGTAAATAGAAACATTTATCTGATCACCGGCGCCAATGATATAGTTATCGCTAACTTTTGCATTCGGAACCTTATCAAATAGATCGATAGAGCCATTGCGGAAAATATCCTGACCCCAAATTCCTGCCGGAGCGCTTGAAGGAGTATCATTTGATATCGCCTGCTCAATCACCTGCTCAACTACCGGTGGAGGCAATGTTGCCGTGTTGGGTGCTAAAGTATTCAGCTGATTGTTAGCAGCCTGAACTGCACTTTGCTGAGCATCCTGAATCTGTGCCGCTGCTTCAACAGCAGTAGAAGTTGAACTACCTGTTGTGCTCATGATGGCATCAATCTCGGCAGAGTCAAATCCAAGTGATTCTAATGTCGAAGACGATACTCCCGGAACTATGGGAGTGCTCTGTGCATTCAGGGTTTGGGTGAAGCCTACAACTAATAGAAGTAAGGTTATTGAAGAAAACTTCTTCATAGAGTTTTTAAAATTTCGTGCAAAGATAAGGGTATTCTTACAATCGGTCGGTATACGACGAAAAACAATTTTTCCTTTCATATCAAGGGTTTCAGTAATGAACAACCCCTCCAAGACGAACAGTAAAGCGTCTTAGTTGCGTGATTTCGCTAATATGTAAATATTTAACTTATGGAGTCCCCGGGACCGGCATTTCCTTCCGCGGCAACGAAATGGAGCGCACCATCCTTACCTTCAGCCATCAGTATCATGCCATTGCTCTCCACTCCCCTCATCTTGCGGGGGAGCAGATTGGCCAGTACCACCACTTTTTTGCCTGTAAGCGCTTCCGGACTGAAATGTAAAGCTATGCCCGAAACGATGGTTCTCACCTCGAAACCTAAGTCTACCGTAAGTTTCAGCAGCTTGTCAGCTCCCGCAATACGCTCGGCACTTAAAACCACACCTGAACGCAAATCAAGCTTAGAAAAGTCGTCATAGCTAATGGCTTCCTTGATCGGATTGGCCGCAATAATAGTAGTTTCCGCTGCTGTGACTGCTTCCCGCGACCTCCGTATAGACTCCAGGGCGTCTAGTTTAGACTGGATGACCTGATCTTCAATCTTTTCGAACAAATAGAATGGCGAACCCAATCCGGCGCCGCTGGTTAAATTCACCCCGCCAACCGCCATTTTGGGAGCTGCGGGTAGATTGAAATAAGCGTTCAGCCTTCCGGCACTGAAAGGAAGCAAAGGCTCACATAAGGTGGCCATATCATACAAACTCTCCAGGCAAATGCGCAAAACGCCTTCTGTTCGGATTGGATCTGTCTTATATAGTTTCCATGGTTCAAAGTCGGTAAGCAGCTTGTTGCCAAGGCGAACAATATCCATGAAAGCCATCAAAGCATCTCTGAACCTGTAAGATTCGATGCCTGTGCAGTAATCATTAAAAAGTTGAGCTACTTGAGCACGGTAAGCCACTACATAAGCATCTTGCTCTACAGAATCCACCTGAGCCGGCACTTTTGAGCCATAATACTTTTCTGTCAGCACCATCACCCTATTGGCATAGTTTCCGAAAATGGCAACCAGCTCATTGTTATTCCTTGCCTGATAATCCTTCCATGTGAACTCACTATCTTTTGTCTCAGGCATATTGGCACACAGCACATATCTAAGCACGTCTTCCTTCCCCGGAAACTCCTCAAGAAATTCATGCACCTGCACATTCCAGTTTCGGGAAGTCGACATTTTATCGCCCTCGAGATTCATGAATTCATTGGCGGGTACATTTGTAGGAAGTATGTATTCGCCATGACTTTTAAGAATACAAGGGAAAATGAGACAATGGAATACAATATTATCCTTGCCTATGAAATGCAATAATTTGGTGTCGGCACTTTTCCAATACGGCTCCCAGTCCTTTCCCGTATTCAATGCCCATTGCTTGGTAGCGCTGATATAACCAATCGGAGCATCCAGCCAAACATAAAGCACTTTACCTTCAGAATTTGGCAATGGCACCTTCACACCCCAATCAAGGTCGCGCGTAATTGCCCTCGGGTGTAAGCCCTCTTTCAACCAGCTTGCACATTGACCTAGTACATTCTTTTTCCATTCTTCAGTTCTACCCTCTCCTTCCACAATCCAACTTTGCAGCCAATCCTGAAATTTGTTAAGTGGCAGATACCAATGGGTGGTTTTTCGCTTAACCGGCGGCTTATTGCTAAGCGTAGAAACGGGTTCTATCAAGTCGGTTGGTGAAAGTGACGTTCCGCATTTCTCGCACTGATCGCCATAAGCATTTGGATTTGCACATACAGGACAGGTTCCTTTGATATATCTGTCGGCAAGAAACTGTTTAAATTCCTCGTCATAATACTGCTCACTTTCGCGCTCTTCAAACACCCCTTTATCGTGCAGTGTCTTAAAAAACTCCTGCGAGGTCTCATGATGAATAGGCGCACTCGTTCTATGATAAATATCAAAACTGATACCCAGGTCGCTGAATGCTTTGCTGATGATGGCGTTGTACTTATCGATAATTGCCTTAGGCGTTGTATTTTCTTTCTTTGCCTGTATGGTGATGGCAGCACCATGTTCATCGGAACCACAGATAAAAACCACGTCTTTTCCCTGTTTACGCAGATAACGCACATAGATGTCGGCAGGCAGATACGCACCGGCCACATGTCCAATATGTAATGGACCATTGGCATACGGAAGTGCGGATGTGATCAAATATCTTTTAGGTTCTTGCAAGATTTAGGCAATTTTGGACGCAAAATTACACATTCTATGCGCAACAGTATGATACTCAAACAAGGAGATAAGATTGGATTGGTAGCAACCGCGCGTTGGATTGAACAAGAAACGGTCGATATAGCCATGGCGCAAATCAGCGAATGGGGATTTATTCCCGTTGTTGGCAAACACGCCTTATCAAAAAACGGTCAGCTTGCCGGTACGGATAAAGCGCGCGCTTCCGACCTGCAAATGATGCTCGACGATAATACCATTAAAGCAATATTTTGTTTGCGAGGAGGTTACGGCACCATCAGGATCATCGATCGATTAGATTTTACATTGTTCACGCAATTTCCAAAATGGATATGTGGATTTAGCGATATCACTATTTTACACGCACATATTAACGACAAACTCGGACTGCCAACACTGCATTGTTCTATGCCTTACAGCTTTCCAACAAACACCTCAGATGCTATCGCACAAATAAATGCAATTTTAAAGAGTGAATCAATTACCATTTCCTCAGAGGCAACATCCTATAATAAGATAGGCGAAGCTTCCGGAATTTTAGTAGGCGGAAATCTTTCCATTTTATATAGTTTGTTAGGTACGCGCTATGGATTTTCAACTGCTGGAAAAATATTATTTATTGAAGATCTTGATGAATACAAATATCACATCGATCGTATGATGATGAGTATGAAGCTTGCTGGAAAACTGGATCATATAAAAGGATTAATTGTTGGCGGAATGAGCGACATGAAAGACAATCCTGTTCCCTTCGGAATGGAAATTGAAGAGATCATATTGGAGCATGTTGCGCACCTGAACATTCCGGTTTGTTTTAATTTTCCGGCAGGGCATATCGAACACAACCTTCCTATTCGATTAGGGACACAGGCAGCTCTCAGTGTTACCACTTCCGGTGGTAAGCTAAGTTTTTTGTAACGCTGAAGGCATACAAATAAAAAGACCTCCCTACAAGAAGGAGGTCTTATATAGATAAGCACAACAGCCTTGGTAATTAATTCACTTTCGAAGTGAACGGGAATTTGTTGCCACCATACGATTTAAGGTCGCAGGTGATGCGTCCAACACGCAGGTCTGATTCAATGCGCACCGGAATTCTGTTTTGATCATCGGTAACCCATATGGTCATACCTTCACCTTCTTTAAATACTTTGCCTTCCTGCAACAATGGTTTTAATTTCACACAATTGAATTTACCGAGTTTAGTTTCATACACTTCTTTGCCATCATAGCGCACGTACATATCATATTGTGCATCATCAATAGCCATTTTTACAGGTACTTTATCTCCTTTTTTCAATCCGCTATAATCAATAGTACGAATCCAATAAAATGTGCTCAATAAATCGACACCGCATGGATCTGCATTATAAATTGTTTTAGTTTCTTTCTTGCCTTTGTGGTTATCCTGGTATGAATAGATGATATTTTTTTCACGATCCCAATCATAGGAACGATAAAAAGTATATCCACCTTCATATACATCGCGACTGAATTTATAAGACTGCAATGTTTGTTTATTCATGTAAGTATCGGCCTTATCGCGCACTTTAAAAAACCAGTCGAACGATTTGTAACTGATAGCCTCACCTGAAGCGTGCAATACCGGAATTCCTTTGAAGGATTCTTCAGTAAGTTTGAAGTACACTTCACCACCACTAAGCCATAGTGTTCCCCAATTATAATACACTTTATAGGTCAGCGATTCACCTCCCTGGAAAGCCATATGTGGTATTTCACAACTTTCTGAAGGTGTTACCACACGCCCGGACGAAAAGTCTTCGTTGGTCCCCGGGACAAGCGCGCTAAACGAGAGCGCAGTGATCAAAAGTGGTTTAATCATGATTGTCGGTTTTTAAATATGTTGAACCTTATAATAAAAATATAACCTGCTATTGCCGGTATAATCAGATTCAGGATCCAGATGCTTGTTGTTGCTGCCAGTGATATCTGTAACGAAACATCACATTTCGACAGTATTAATGCTGCCACCGGCAATCTGGTCAACAAGTCTGCTATCGCGAAACTGGGTACCACTGTTTGAGCCAGAAAAATCACTGCAATTGCCGCTAAACCCGTCATCACCGATAATTCTGCCCCGAACACATTGAGTAAAATCAAATACTGTGCCGCATATACACTATACCTCAGAAAAGCAAGCAGGAGTAGCCTTGAGAGGTCGTTTGCGGAATAGTCGCCAAGGACGGTTGTATAGGGATAGATGCGCTTCAGAAACTTTGCCTTGCGGAAAAGGTTGACCATTACATCCAGGTTATAATACGCCAGCAGGAGTAAAATGACAGCGATTACCGCTACCAAAGCGAGGGCGCCAGTCACCAACAGGTCAATTTTTTCTATAGCATAAACATACCAAAGTAACCCTGCGATTCCGGCAATTACCGTAATCAGATTCTGGCTGAAACTACCTATCAAAGAAACAATTGCCCCCTTAATGCGGAATTTCCTTGGCACATATAAAATTCTTCCTCCAAATTCCCCCACGCGATTAGGCGTAAACAACCCGAGTGTCACTCCAGTCCAAACGGCTTTAAATGCGCGAATGAATTTAATAGGTGTGATATTATCTATTACCTTTTTCCATTTCCATGCTTCAAATCCCCAGTTCATAATCATAAGGATCACTAATAGAATTCCGTATCCGATAGCCTTGCCTGCGCCGATGCTCAAAAACTGCTCAGGAATGGCATGTACATTTTCATTGAGGTACACCTGTTTATATAAGGCAAAGAGCAATATGCCAAAAACCACTACTTTTATGGCAATGGACCACCAGAGTGTTTTTTTATTCGTGGTTTTCATATTTTATAATCAATGGCTGCTGCTTCAGAAAAAAAGATCATTCTCGGTGTAGACCCTGGAACAAACATTCTGGGATACAGTATTGTGTCTGCGGATAAAAATACAATCAAAATTATCATCAATGGTGTGATACAGTTAAAAAAGACTGACGATCACTTCACGCGGTTGAGTATCATCTTTGAAAAGCTAAGTACCTATATTAAGGAATATCAACCTGTTGTGATGGCTATTGAGGCCCCGTTTTTTGGGAAGAATGTGCAATCCATGCTTAAACTTGGTCGTGCTCAAGGCGCTGCTATTGTAGCTGCCGCAAGCAACGGACTGGAGGTTATTGAATATAGTCCCCGTCGCATCAAACAATCGATAACAGGGAAAGGAAATGCGAGTAAAGAACAGGTTGCCAAAATGTTACAAAGCATGTTGCAACTGGAGTCCATGCCGAAATATTTTGATGAAACAGATGCATTGGCAGTAGCTGTGTGTCATGTTAATGCATCAAAGCGTCCGGCCGTTGCGGGGAAGCAATACAAAGGATGGTCTGATTTCATTCAGGCCAATCCCGGAAAAATAAAATAGATTATAAATAACTTCTGATCTTCTCGGCAATTGAGGCGAGTTCTTCCTGCGACATTTTTAATTTAGGTCGGCTGAAATTGATATCATCCATTGTGCGCAAAGGAAGCAGGTGCACATGTGCATGAGGAACTTCCAAACCGATTACTGAGATCCCGATTCTTTCGCAAGGAATCGCTTTTCCCATGGCGATGGCAATATTGCGGGCAAAAGGTAAAATTCCTGCAAGATCATCTTCTTCCATTTCAAAGATATAGTCAACTTCCACTTTAGGCACCACCAAAACATGTCCGGGTGCCAAAGGCATAATAT
The DNA here is from genome assembly GCA_019694895.1 of Chitinophagales bacterium. Classification (GTDB taxonomy): domain Bacteria; phylum Bacteroidota; class Bacteroidia; order Chitinophagales; family BACL12; genus UBA7236. The sequence continues at coordinate 16,697 of JAIBBA010000010.1, read as the reverse complement.
CTAAAAAGGCAAAATATTTATCGTTTTCTGCTATTTTATGACAAGGTATTTCGCCATTGATGATGCGTGTAAATATGGAAGGCATATCACATTGATATTTCGAGTATCTTAAATTCCAGGACTCCGGCAGGTACGGTAATTTTAACAACCTCACCAACTTTTTTGCCAAGTAATCCTTTGCCGATAGGCGAAGTAACAGAAATTTTTCCGCTTTTCACATCAGCTTCCTTTTCAGATACCAGGGTATATTTTATTTCGCGTTTGAACTTGATATCCTGCAGCTTTACAGTGGTGAATACAGATACTTTAGAAGTATCTATTTTAGATTCATCCAGTATACGTGCATTTGCGAGCAGTTCCTCCAATTTTGCAATACGCATTTCAAGTAGGCCTTGTGCTTCTTTTGCAGCATCGTATTCTGCATTCTCAGACAGGTCGCCTTTTTCGCGTGCCTCTTTTATCTGGCGGGCCATTTCTGCGCGGCCTTTGGTCTTCAGCTCCTGGATTTCCGCTTTAAGGTTATCCATCCCTTCTTTACTCAGATATGATACTTCTGCCATATGCTTAGGTATTTTTAAAAAAAAGAAACGTTTCCGGTTAAGAAACGTTTCCACAAAGGTATAAAAGAAATCTATCAGAAACTCAGACGCAGACCAAAGCAATGAGATCCTTGATACTGTTGTGCGGTTCTGTATGAGTAGCTAAGTGCTACTAAGTTTTTTCCAAGATCATCTATTGGATATTGAACTGTTACACCGGCAGCAATGCCTGTAGATGCTGTTGTGCGATCTACATCGCTGGTAATACCGTTTTCATAACGATATCCTGCGCGAACCATGAACATTTCAGTATTTTTCACTTTCAAACCATATTCCAATCCGGCACCAAACTGATCTTTATAGAATGAGTTTGACGTAAAGTTTCCAACTGCGGTGAGGCGGTTATGTGTGCCGAAATAGAAATCATAAGAAAGACCGATAGTAAGCAGTGAAGGTAATTCAAATGATTCTGAACGGAATTCCTGAGTCATTGAATAATCACCATCAGGTACATTTCCACGGAAGCTGAGACCGTCGCCGGAATACTTCATTGGTGTTCCGATATTGCGTAAAGCGATACCCATTTTAATTTGCTCAGGGTGTGTTTCGCTACCGCTGATATATTGGATACCAACATCCATTGATACGCCTATCGCTTTTACGTCAGAGATACTTTCAGAGATAACGCGAACAGTAAGTCCACCACTGAGATAATCTGCAAAACGTTTTGCGTATGAAATTCCGAAGTTAGAGAAGCGAGGTTTGTAAACTGCTCCTGTTCCTTCAGGGTTATCAGTAGTTGTAACCTCGATCTCGCCGAGGTCCATAGATGTTAAGGTAATGCCTAGTGCTCCATCGCCTACTTTGGTAGCAAAACCAAAAGTGTTAAGGCTGATATCAGAACCCACCAACCATTCGGTGCGGTCGAATTCCAATTGTGAACCATCCATGAAGGTCATACCGGCAACGTTGATATTTGGTGCTTCCACACCACGAACCGAAGCAATATTCAGTCCGTACCATCCGCTGCTTTGAGCCCATGGATCGATGAGCAATTCTGATGCTCCGGCTTCACCCGAACGATCCGGGTTACCGGCAAACACACCAGCCGGGATGCATAATGTCAGTGCTATTAATATCCTTTTCATTTCTGCTATGTTGTGTTTTCGGTTTTAGAATGTGTCTAAGTCGATCGGACGCATTACGCCAAACCATTTCACTGTTGTTTCTCCAAGGTCGCCTGCATCGATGTGGATGATATACATACCACTGGCGATAGGCACGTTTTTCTCGTTCTTCAAATCCCATTCGAGTGAAGTATCCAAGTTCGACGACTTAGAATTCAATTCACCACCTGCTGTATTATCTGAAGTAACATCGCGTTCAAATCTGCGCACCAATGTTCCATCAAGAGTGAAAATGCTGATAGTACATTTAGATGGCAGGTTGGTGATTTTCACTGCATTATCCAACGAACTTGTTTCGTATGCAGAATAGGCGTAGTACGGATTCGGAACCACTCTAATTAAATCAAGCGCTGCACTAGCCGTTTCAGTATCATTTACTGAAGGAGCAAGATTCGCAGTTGAGAATTGATACAGCGGGAAACCGAGGTTTTCGCCTGTTACAAATTTATTAGAATATGGTTTCGTTACACGTAATTGAATAGTAGTCTCAGTAGGAACTAACATTGGTGAACCTACCGCACTTGTATATCCCGTATTCAGGAATGGCATTGAAACCCATACAATATTTTTGAAAATATCCTTGTAAACAGAAGTTTCAGGTTTAGAACCACCTATCCATTGCAAAGAATCATGGATGTTTTCGCAACCATCGTATTGAGTTTTAGAAACATACATATAGTGTTTACCACCATAAATAGGATTGAATGTTTCATCAAAGAATACATCTGATGGGTTGAAACACATGTCTTTACCGCGGCCATCTGGTTGAACGGCACATCCGTCTTCACCAAAGAATAAGTTAAGGCGAGTTCCTGTTTCAACATCAATTGCATAACCCGGGAACCATGAGTAACCAACTTCTGAACCTTCGGCAACACCATCCTGATTTACGGATTGTTGCTGACGCATATCCAATTTAATCTCACCAGTAGGGCGTTCGCATTCACCAGTTTCAACAACAATACAACGCGACCATTTGCTGCGATCTGATGTAAATACCACATCCACACCAATTGTTTCTTCAATCGGAATTTGCGGACGCAGACCTGTGATAGAACGGAATGGAACATATGGTACTTCGGCAGTACTAAAGGCAACCAATTCTGTTGGCGACCATGTTCCGCCTAGCACGCCTTCAAACACCTGATTTTCATCCGGGTTAGGCAATACATCTACGAAAGTCCCATCAGCAATACCGGAACGTATCCAGTCGAGTAACGTACCATCATTATCAGGAACGCCTGTCAACCACTGTTTATTAGGATCAGTATAAGATAATGTTGCGCTAATAAATCCGTTATTCACTTCTTTTTCAACAAATGAGCCGCTAACAGTCTGACCACCCGGATCAAACACATTATGCACAGTTACTGCAAGTCCCCAATCTGACAATACTTGTTCGTTCACAATATTGATAGGAAAATCGGAAGTCACAGAAACACCTTCCGTTAAGTTGGTTAATACCCACCAGGTACTATCCGGATTTAACGGATTACTGTTTGTTGAATCCACCAAACGCAATTCAAAGTCTGCTGCAGGCACCCGAACCGGGTCATAAACCATAACATCAACAGGCGCCCTTCTACCTTTATAGGTAGGGTCTTTCATGAATGAATTGGCAAGTATTGTTTGAATAGATGCATCTGTCAATTCCTGGAAATTACCGCCATTGCCGACACCTTCTATCTTAGTGATTTCAGGACCATCGCCATATGCTGCATTTAAAACCATACCGCCATTTTCCGGATCCGGTTTATGTGGAATTGCAGTATATACTTTGATGTTTTTACGACCCTCAAGGTAAGGACGCTTTTGTGAATTTGGATCTGTTGGATCATAATGAATGAAATCATTATATGCATAGGATACAACAGAGAAATAATATGTTTTGAAATTTATCAATTTCGTTGTCCCTTCTGCGAATGCATCATCGGTAACTTCGAAGGTATGTTTTATACCTGTGTTGTTACCTGCAACCATTAATTCAGGAACATCAGCTCCTATCAATACATCAAAATCATAGTTCACAATTTTATCGATACCATCTTTCTGATCGCATTGATAAATCAATTTCGCTTTTGTTACATCGCCATATTCAGAAGGAGAAACCTGAGCGTTCGCCAACTGATAAATTTTATATCCTTGGAAGTTATAAGTAGAATCAGTAGCACCCGGATTTGCTTCAAGAATACTATCAGGAAGCTGAGAAACGATACTTACAATCAGTGGATCTGTTTCTTGATATGATTCACCCTGGTTGTTTGACGTAACACCATTTGTTAAAGACAATACTATCGATTGATCTAACTCACGGATATCCATATCAGGTGCATCCGGACCACCAATTAACTGGAAGTCGGCATCAAACAATGCCTGTGCTTTTTGGTCGGCCAAACGAGCAAGGTCAAATGAAGTCTGACAACCACCTGATACCGGAGGGCGCACCCAAATGGCACCAACTACGATCTCATTTTTCGCACCCGGGAAGAGTGTGAAAGGACCGGCAGATTGCAGATAACGACGGTCGGCAGCGGGATTGCTTTCAGTACACTCGCTCCAACCTGTAGGATCTGAAGGATCGCTAGGGAAGATGAAGTTTGAAAGTGTTGTTCCACCGTAGCCGTTTCCACCATAGGTAAATGGAGAACCATCTTTCCAGGTTCCTGACATATAACCATAGTAGTGAGCAGCAACCTCAGGGTTACCGATTATCGAGAAGTCATTGTTATAATAGAGGAAAGCCGACATTCCGAGGCGCACGCTATCTACGATAGAACCGCCTTCAGTGATGTATTTAATTGGCCCCTGGAAGAAGTCTGTTCCAAAGATTGGTGGGTTTGCACCATAATTTGGAGATGTAGGACCATCAACAAGGTCGCCATTGTAGCACATTCCGAGTGATAAAGTTGTATCACAACCAACCCAGTCATCATCATAGGCTCCCAAGTCGGAGTCTACCCATTGACCGAAATATGTTGAGTCGAGTGCTGTAGTAGCATAGTTGATAACCTTATAACGATAGAAGGTCATGTCGTTGATCTCATCGTTTGTTTGGAAACCAAATGCCATAGCTTGAATTTCTATACCGATAGCATCACCACCTGATTCAGTGTGGATGTTTCCTTTATCGTTATAAACCCAGAAGATAGCCTGGTCGCCATCGATATCAGGATATTCGCCTAATTCAGGAGAATAGATACCATCGAAGTTTACGTCAACAAATGGAGCAAGGTCTTTTTGAACGTCAAGCAATTCACCTGCTTTACCGGTAGCATACTGGTTACCTACTCCCGGCCATTCGCGGATGATTTGAGGTATTTCACCTTCGGGGATTACTGATGCAGTTTGAGAAACACCCGGAGTTCCGCCATAAACAAGAATGGTTTCAAAGAAATCATCTACATCTGTACGGTTGAGTTTCCAGTGACGGTCGTAAGCATTACAAGTTGCTTCTTCAATAGTTCCGTCGGCATCAAGTGGTCCCGGCCAAAAGTCATTACCACTTTGACGATAAGTCTGAGCGGCAATTTTCAACTGACCACCGGCATCGATACCACCGATCCAGAGTGCGCCTGCAAAGCTTGAGCTTACAGGAATAACACCTGTTGAAGGGTCAACTTTAGGAATTTCATACTTTGCGTCATTCTGAAGGTCCCACCAGAAGTCGCCTGCCCCTAACAAGCGGGCGCGAACGTTATTAATATCCAGATCGATCTGCGTTGTTGCATCAGCACAACCGGCATTCAAACGCGCATAGTTCGTGCTGCGTTTACCGGTGATCCCTGCATTTTCTTTTGCCTGTGCAGTAAAGCCCAGGAAAAGCATGAGCATAACAATCCAAATCTGCTTTTTATGTAACATATCTACCAGTTTACTTTTTTTCGGATTAGAAATCAAATGAAACACCTACACGGATCCTGCGAGGAATACTGTAGTTATCAGGATTATCCATTTTAATATTATACAAATCGACAAATGCTGCAGGATTTACCTGTGAGCTGATCGCTTCGATACCTTCTGCTGATGTCAAATAACCATCATCAGTTGGGTTACCGGTATATGGATAAACAGCAATCACGTTTTGTGCATCGAAAAGGTTTTGCACCCACAGATATACATCCATTGAAACAGGGCGTTCACCTTTGCCTAAGCCAAATTCGAAAGCACGGTCAACTTTAATATCTGTGCGATAGTGCCATGGCAAGCGTGAACCATTGATAGCTCCTTCAAGTGAAGAACGGTTGTTGATACCGAATTGTGCTGTAGGCAATGGGTTCGACTGACGCGTATAAGGTTCACCTGAACGCGCATTGAATGTAACGTTCATACCGGCATTGTCTAACCAATCAGGCTGGCTGCCTTTTGGATTTTCAAAGCGATAGTCGAGCACGAGTTTAATCGCGTGACGTGAATCATATGACAATGGAATAATTGTGCGGAGGTTTGGTTGTCCTGCACCAACTAAGTTGATCTGTGATGTTGCACTAGAACCTGTTCCATCTGCAAACTGCAATGTATAGCTTGTAGATAATTTCAAGTTGCGTGTGCGACGAGCAATATCATAAGAAATAGAAAGTCCTTTTACTGTTCCAAAGTCGAGGTTTCCATAAGTGGTGTATGACAGTGGATATGCATAAGGCACTTGAATAACCTGAATCATATCGCGCAATTCTTTGTAGAATGCTGATATTTTGATTACAGATGAAGTAGACAACTGTTGTTGGAAACCAACTTGGTAGTCGATTGTTTTTTCTGGTTTCAAATCAGGGTTATCCAACAATGCGCCTGCATTTTCTAGGAAGAAATAATAATCGGCAGGTGTTGTTGTTGTTCCTGTTGGAGGACGCTGAGTTAAGATATCATAGTGAGCAAAGAACAATGCCTCACGATCTTCCACTTTAGAAATAGGGAAAGAGAATGCGATACGAGGCATGATAGTAATCTGCGGAGTATAATCTTCGAATGATGAATTCGGATCATAATTAGCATCTTTAATATCGGCATCAGGATCTACTACATATGGTGTGATAGTACCAGTTGAAGATGTAACAGCAATTACGTTAGGGTCAGTTACTTCTTCGCCATCGGCATTAAACCAGGTATCTTCATCACGATAACCAAGAATAGTTGGTGAAGGAGAGTTAAAGTCATCAACGTAAACAACATAGTCTTGACCAATATTTCCGGGATGGTTGCCATTCGGGTTCAATGAACCATCAACTTCAGCAGTGCTGTAAACATCATATATAGAATATTTATCGATCAACACTTTGCGGTTTGCATCGTAACGGTCAACACGCACACCTACGCGGAATACGATATCGTTGAAATTGAAGCGGTCTTGAATATAACCTGCTGTATACACAGGACGGAACGCATCGATTGGACGTGTTTTAACTCCATTATCGTCTTCCTGCGTAAAGAAGTCGTTGAAGGAAACTGTTCCTGTTTGAGCATTACCTAAATAATCATAACCATTATAGAACACCAGTGAAGAACCCTGATTGAGTAATTCATCGGCGCTGAATAAATTAAGATCAAAAACATCGAGTGGTAAATTATCGATATTGATATAATCAAGATCGCCAACAGCATAACCCATGCTATTTAGTTTATCGCGAAGATGCGCATCGAAATAAGCTTGATCATTAGCAAGGCTCAAACGATTGTATGTGATGGTATCAAATTCACCAAAATACAAATCAGGATTGCTGAGATATTGATCGTAAGTGTATTGCTCACCATCGATCAATAAAATTGGATTATCAGTATCTAAAGTGAGAATGTGTTTGTTTGTCAACTGACGTGCAATGGTCCACAAACCAATTGGGTTAACGCCATAAAAACGTTCAACACGTTGTTGGAATTCAAAACCGAATTCTATACTGTGTTTCCCAACTTTTTTAGATTTTGGATTTTTAAGGTCGAGTGCGGCAGCAAAGTTGAGGCTATATTGGTCGTCATCAGATTTGCTGTAGTTGAACCAAGGCACACCATAGTTCCACCACATATTATAAGTAGAAAGGAACAGGTTTGATGCATCACCATTTAATAAACCACCACCTAACTGAATATCAAAAAGGCTTGATGGAGGCAATGCGCTACCATTGATATATTCTGTAGTATATTCTGCGAGTGCAGGGTTTGCTTCACCGGGAGTAAATTCTACCAGCGTATCGGCATAACCTGCAAGCACCCATCCAGTAAGACCGGTAGTCTCATCAGTGGTATAAAAATATACCGGTGCTTTATAAGTATTGAATTGTCCGATGTAACCATAAGCAAATGGATTCATGCCATGGTCTGCATCTTGACGACTAGATTGGAATTTGGTGTAATCGAGCTGGATGCTGTAATATGCATTACCAACAACTGATTCTTTATTATCAACGCTGCGTTTTTCAGGAAAGCGCTGGGTAAAACGAAGATAACCGCGGTAAGTATTTTGATCATCAACCGGATTATTTTCTGCATTAAATAATGCGAAGTTTCTTGAATAAGTATTAGCATGGAATTTACGCCATGACAATCCTAACTGAAGATTAGTATTCTTACTGAATTTATAATCCAGTTTTGAGTTCAATGAAAGTCCGTAGTTATTTACATTGTCGCGTGCACCAATAGTTTCAAGATCATCTTTAGTGATGAATTCAGAATTTTTATTGAAGCCGGCGCCTGTTACTGAAGGACGCAGAGGGTCGTCGATAAGACTTTGCATCACATCACCCTTAACTGCCCAAACATCAGTAGCCGATGGATCAGGATCTTTTTCCATTTCGAGCTCACCTGCAAGGAAGAAGCCAAATTTAGCTACTGCAGAATCAGTGCCTTTATTTTTTACGATAAAAGGACCGGTCAGGAATAATGAAGCAAGGTTATATCCGTAATCATCGAGATACTGGCTTGATGCCAACTCGATACTTCCATTATAATCTTTGGCAGGACCTCTTGTGGTGATGGTGATGAAACCACCTGTTGCGTCACCATATTTAGGGTCAACACCACCGGTGATAACCTCGAGCTGTTCGATAGCATCTTGAGGCAATTTCAGTGATCCTGATACACGTACACCATCGATGATATATTCGGTAGCATCGCCGCGTGAACCTTTGATGTTCAAGCCGCCACCTTCATCACTCTGGTATACACCTTCTTTTGTTGCAGCGATGGAGGTAACGTTACGGGTGGCGATCTTTTGGATATCCTCCTTCGTAACTACCCCGCCTGTGCTGGTATTTCCTTTATCAACCAATGGTGCCTGATATTTCACGACTACCGTTTGAAGCACTTGCTCGCTCAAAACGATATCCGGCAAAAAGACGATACCTTGAGATACCGTAATGCCTGTCAACCTTTGTTTCAAACCAACATAAGAAGCTTCAACCTCGTAAGTTCCCGGTTCGAGCGCCGGAATTGAATACTTACCGTCAAAGTCGGTGGTAGCACCGGTTTGGAGAACCCCGTTCTTGTAAACAACTACGTTGGCAAAGGGAATACCTTCGCTTTTGTCGTTGGTTACCTTTCCCTGGATCTCACCGGACTGCGCTGCTGCAGATCCCACACACAATACTAGTACGACGAGTGCGTAAAGGAGTTTATTCATAGACCGAAATGTTTATTTAAATTGTGTTAAGAGTCGCTAAAATATGTAAATAATTGAAAACAAAGGTAGTGGAAGGAATTTATATGTGCGTCATAACCTCGTCACAATAACTTCATATTTAGGTCACATGGTAGCCGATAACCCTAGTGCCCCAAGCTTTTCGGCTAATATTTTGGACAATTTAAGATACGATTCTACCGTCCATCCTGCAACGTGCGGAGTAAGGACAATATTTTGTCGGCGACACAATTCCTCCATCTGCTCCTTATCCTTGCCTGCCAATGTATAGAATTGCTCATTTTCGAATACATCGAGACCTGCCCCTCGCACCTTCCCGCTGTCGAGTGCCTCCATGAGATCGGAGGTGTTGACAATTTTTCCTCTGGAGGTGTTTATCAGCCATATGCCCGGGCGACATTTTGCCAGGAAGGCCGCATTGCAATAGTGCATGGTTTCCGGATTCAAGGGCAGGTGAAAACTGATGACATCACATTCCAATTGTATCTGTTCCATGCTTACTTCCTCAACATTTTCATCGCCAAAACCTGCAATATACTTATCATGAGCAAGCACATAAACCCCCATCCCGCGCAGTTTTTGGGCAAAGGCGCTACCGGTATGACCATAGCCTATAATGCCCACCGTACGACCCATGAGCTCAAAACCTCGATTTTCTTCGCGTTGCCATACACCGGCACGGATATCGCGATCGGCACGGGAAATATTGTTCAATACGCTTAAAAGCAGTCCCAGTGCATGTTCTGCAACAGCATTGGCATTGCCTTCAGGACTGTTAACTACATGAATACCCTTACTCTTTGCATAGGCCACATCAATATTTTCCATTCCACTTCCGGCTCTGGCTATGAATTCGAGTTGAGTGGCCTTGTCGATAAGGGTGGGTGTGACCTTGATTTTGGTGCTCAATGCTAATCCATGGTAATTGTCAATGACCTCCGCAAGCCCCTCATTTGTAATGTCAGGCTGCACATCGACCTGATAGCCTTGTGAATGCAACCAGTCGGCCAGATAACTATGCAGGTAGTCAGTAATAATCACGCGTTTCTTTGCCATATTATTTTGCTGCTTGAATCGCTTTTGTAAGGGTCAAAAATTCAGAGACGCTTAATTCCTCAGCACGCTTGCCTGCAAAATTAAGTTGATGTAAAACAGGAACAGCATTGGGAATACCTGATAGTGCATTCGACAATTTTTTTCTGCGCTGATTAAAAGCTGTTTTCACAACATTTTTTAATGCCTTTGGGTCAACATCAGGAGCTACTTGTTTCCGCCTTAATTTGATCACAGCAGAATGCACTTTGGGTGGTGGATCAAATGCATCGGGCGGTAATTCAAAAAGGTATTCGGTATCGTACCATGTTTGTATCAATACACTGATAATGCCATAATCTTTATTGCCATGATCTGCTGTAACACGCTGTGCCATTTCGCGCTGAAACATGCCCACCACAACAGGTACAAGCTCCATCACATCAAGTACGACAAATAATATTTGTGAAGAAATATTATATGGAAAATTGCCTATTACCGCTAAAGGCTGTTGAAAATATTTCCTGATATCGAGTCGCAGAAAATCGCCTTCCAAAATATGATCTGATGGCATCAGTAATTTTTCTTTAAGAAAAGCGATAATTCGATGATCGATCTCACTGCAATAAATGGGATGTTCCGTTTGCAATAAAAACTTTGTAAGAATACCTAAGCCGGGACCAATTTCAAGAATGGGAATTTGTTCAGGCAGTGGCGACAAAGCTTCAACAATACGACCTGCGGTTTCAGGTTGTTTTAGAAAATGTTGACCAAATGATTTGTTGTGTTGAAATCCCATTATTGCAAATGCAATATTAGAGGTAATGTTTCAAATGTAATGGCCGGCAACGTGAAAGAGTGTGCACTATACCGTTTTGAAATGCTTACTTTTGTGAAAGGATTATGGAAAATAGGATCAGAATCGGCTTTACGTTGGGTGATGTGAACGGTATAGGCCCTGAAGTGGTGATTAAGGCATTGGAAGATAAGCGAATGCTTGGTTTATGTACACCTGTGATCTATGGATCGAACAGGATCATTTCTTTTTATAAAAAGCTCTTCAATCTCGAAGGCTTGAGTTATACAACAATTAACAGTGCCGATCAGGCTAATGCTAAGGCGGTGAACATCATTAATTGTATTACACAAGAGGTGATGATTATGCCCGGACAGGAAAATGAAACCGGAGCGCGTGTAGCACTAACATCATTGGAGGCAGCTACCAATGATCTGTTGAAAGGACAGCTTGATGCCATTGTAACGGCCCCCATCAACAAACACAATCTACAATCCATAGGCTTCAATTACCCCGGCCATACCGAATATTTTAATGCAAAAGCACCTGAAAGCGAAAGTGTTATGTTACTCATGCAAGGCGATCTGCGCGTTGGATTGGCAACAGGACATATTCCGGTGAAGGATGTAGCTTCAGCCTTAACTAAGGAAGGCTTGCTCAGAAAACTGGAGATCATTCATCACAGCCTGAAGCAGGATTTTGCGTCAACAGGTCCGCGCATCGCGGTTTTAGGGTTGAATCCACATGCCGGCGACAGTGGAACTTTGGGTGCTGAAGAGAGCAATATTATTATTCCGGCTATCAAGGCAGCTCAGGAAAAGAAAATGTTTGTAACCGGGCCATTTAGTGCCGATGGTTTCTTTGGAAGCGGGCAATACCAGCACTTTGATGCGATTTTAGCCATGTATCACGACCAGGGACTTGTAGGGTTCAAGAGTCTGAGTTTTGGCGGCGGGGTGAACTTTACTGCGGGACTTCCATTTGTGAGAACATCACCAGATCACGGAACAGCCTTTGATATCGCAGGCAAGAATGAGGCTTCTGCTGAGAGCATGCTTCAGGCTATATTTACAGCCGTAGATATTGTTCGCAGTCGCAAAGTATATCATGAGATCACTGCCAACCCTTTGAAACGCACGGAAGTTGCCAGTGAAAGAGGCGCTTAAGGCAGTTTGGGGTGAAAAAACCTTCATTTGAGTAAATTTTAAAGGGTATTTATCTTCAAATACCTGTTAGGAAGGCTTCCAATCTTCGGAAAACTTCCCTACCTTTGTTCGCTTTTTAAGAATCCGGTGGCGAACGATCTGAGGGAATATGAAATCCCGTTTGTGGGGTTGAAGCAAGGGGTACACCACTTCAACTATGAGTTGGACGATGTATTCTTCGGGCATTTTCCCGAGAGTCAGGTGCAGCAGGGGAAGGTATTTGTCGACCTCGCACTGGATAAAAAAGAGCGACTTTTTGTTCTGAATTTTGATGTTTCAGGTAGTATCAGTACCGATTGCGATCGCTGCGGACAGCCATTTGACCTTCCTATTCATGGTAATTACACCATTTATGTGAAGTTAGGTGATAAGCGGGAGGAGGATGTAGATAGTGAGGAGGTGGTTTGGATTCCCGACAGTGAGTCGATACTGGATATTTCAGAGATGGTTTATGAGTTTGTGCACTTATCGGTGCCTATGCTCAAAGCGCATCCCGACAAGGCCGGAGGAGTTCCGGGCTGTGATCCTGAAATTTTAAAGTTATTAGGGCAGGAAGAAGAAGGATCGCAGGATGAAAAAGGTCCGGATCCGGATCCAAGATGGGATATATTGAATAATTTGAATATCAATTAAAACAGAATACAATGCCAAATCCAAAACGACGCCATTCCAAAACCAGGACAAGGTCGCGCAGGACGCACCACGGAGTTGACATGCCTAACGTTTCAGCATGTGCTAATTGTGGCGCTCCGGTATTACCTCACCGTGTATGCCCGGAATGCGGCTCTTACAGAGGCAAGATCGCCATTGAGAAAAAAGCCTGAAATATTGGGGACTAACCCCTTATTAAGCTAAACCAGGTATGCAGAAAACCCTTGCAGCAATCACAGGTGTGTATGGCTATGTTCCTGAATATCGGCTAACCAATGCCGAATTGGAGCGCATGGTAGATACTACCGACGAGTGGATCTTAACCAGAACAGGCATCAGCGAACGCCGTATCCTCAAAGGAGAGGGCCTGGCTACCAGCGATATGGTAGTTGAGGCTGTGAAAGGTCTGTTAGCTAAAACGGGCAACACTGCCGGTGATATCGAGATGCTTATTGTGGCAACTACAACGCCCGATATGCAATTCCCCGCTACGGCCAATATTGCGTGTGATAAACTGGGATGTAATCATATTCTCAGCTACGATATCAGCGCGGCATGCAGCGGCTTTCTTTTTGCCCTGTCCACAGCTGCCCAATTCATTGAATCAGGAAAGTATAAGAAAGTAGTTGTTGTTGGTGCCGACAAGATGTCGAGCATCATCAACTATACCGATCGTGCCACTTGCGTGATTTTTGGCGATGGCGCCGGTGCTGTGATGCTGGAACCTAGCACTGACGGTAACGGCATTGCTGATGCGGTGCTGAAATCGGATGGCTCTGGTCGTCATTTCCTCCACCAAAAAGCCGGTGGTTCTCTCAAGCCTGCCAGTCACGAGACGGTAGATAATATGGAGCATACCGTATATCAGGAGGGAAAAACGGTATTCAAATTCGCCGTGAAAAACATGGCTGATGCTGCGGAGGAGATCATGTTACGCAATAATCTGAAGAGCGATGATATTTCATGGTTGGTACCACATCAGGCCAATTTGCGTATTATCGACGCAACCGCAGAGCGCATGGGCCTTTCGAAAGAAAAGGTCATGATTAATATTCAAAAATATGGCAACACTACTGCCGGAACCATCCCGCTTTGTTTATGGGAATGGGAGCCGCAGTTGAAAAAGGGCGATAATATTGTGTTAGCTGCCTTTGGTGGTGGATTCACTTGGGGTGCAACCCTTGTGAAATGGGCTTATAACGGCTGAAAAGCACATTAAAAGCCGGCTAAGCAATACTAAGCGAATGGGTATAATAACCTGCGAAGAATTCACGCGGGACATTTTGAAACAAGCAATCACTCAATCATTTTAATATGGCTTCAACAGCAGATATCAGAAAAGGTCTTTGTATCGATTTCAACCACGACATCTGGCAGATTATCGACTTCCAACACGTAAAACCCGGCAAGGGCAATGCATTTGTGCGCACCAAGCTCAGGAGCCTTACCACTGCAAGGGTATTGGAAAACACCTTTCCATCAGGTGCAACCATCAATCCGGTAAGGGTTGAGCGTCGCACTTATCAGTATTTGTATAACGATGAAACAGGTTACCACTTCATGAACAACGAGACCTTCGACCAGGTGACCTTAGACGGCGAAATGGTTGATGGAAAAGAGTTTTTCAAGGAAGGCCAGGAGATCGACATCCTGTTTCATGCCGACACAGAGAAACCTTTATTCTGCGAATTGCCTGCCCATATTATTTTAGCTGTTACATTTGCAGAACCGGGGGTGAAAGGGAATACCGCCACCAACGCGATGAAATACGCCACTGTTGAAACAGGCGCACGCATTCAGGTGCCGTTGTTTGTAGAAGAAGGTGACGTTATTAAAATCGACACCCGCACATTTGAATATGTTGAACGCGTAAAATAACACGTATGGACTTTAAAGAAATTCAAGAGCTCATCAGAATGGTGAACAAGCACAATGTTGCTGAGCTCACTATCGAAAACCAAGATTTTCGCATCAAGATCAAAACAGCGCTTGCTGCAACCACAATGGTTCAGGCGCCTATGATGATGCCACAGATGCAACAGCCTGTGATGATGCCTCAAATGAGTGCAGCACCTGAAAAACCACAAATGGCTGCAGCTGAAACAAAGAGCGATGCTGCTGAATCAACAGGTGGTAATACCATCACGATTAAATCTCCAATGGTGGGCACTTTCTATCGTTCACCCGGCCCTGATAAAGAAGCATTTATTAAAGTAGGAGATGAAATCTCTGTAGGTTCAAAGATCTGCATCATTGAAGCAATGAAATTGTTCAATGAGATCGAAAGTGAAGTAAGTGGTCGCTTGGTGAAAATACTTGCCGACGATGCTTCACCGGTAGAATATGATCAGCCTTTATTCCTCATCGAGCCTAAATAATAAACGGTTTTCGCATGACCAAAAAGAGCAGTAAACCGCAGGAATTGATCAGGCCCATTAAAAAGATCCTGATTGCCAACCGCGGAGAGATCGCCCTGCGTATTATTCGTACGGCGAAGGAGATGGGTATTAAAACCGTAGCTGTTTATTCTACAGCCGATAAAGACAGTTTACCTGTTCGTTTCGCTGATGAAGCAGTTTGTATCGGTCCGCCATCTTCAAAAGAATCATACCTGAACATTCCTAAAATTATGGCTGCTGCAGAAATTACCAATGCAGATGCTATACATCCGGGATATGGATTTTTAAGTGAGAATGAGATGTTCTCGGCAATTTGTGCCAAGTATGGTATTAAATTCATCGGACCAATGCCTGAGCAGATCCACCAAATGGGTGATAAGATTACTGCAAAGGAAACGATGAAAAAAGCAGGTGTTCCGGTAATTCCGGGTAGCGAAGGATTGCTGAAAGATATAGCCGATGCTAAGAAGCAAGCTAAACGCATCGGTTATCCGGTAATCATGAAAGCTACTGCCGGCGGTGGTGGAAAAGGCATGCGCATAGTGTGGAATGAAAGTGAAGTGGAAAATGCATTTAATACTGCCAGTATGGAGGCGAAAGCATCATTTAGTAATGATGGCCTTTATATGGAAAAATATATCGAAGAACCACGTCACATTGAAATTCAAGTGGCAGGTGACCGATATGGCAAAGCTTGTCACCTCAGCGAACGCGATTGTTCTATTCAACGTCGTCACCAAAAGCTGGTTGAAGAAAGCCCTTCACCGTTTATGGATGATAAATTGCGTCAGAAAATGGGTGACGCTGCCGTTTTAGCTGCAGAAAGTATAGCATATGAAGGTGTAGGAACCATAGAATTTCTAACTGACAAACATCGCAACTTTTATTTCATGGAAATGAATACCCGTATTCAGGTAGAACACCCTGTAACGGAAGAAGTTGTTGATTTCGACCTTATCAAAGAACAAATAAAAATTGCCATGGGCGAGAAAATATCAGGAAAAAATTATTTCCCTGAACTTCACGCTATGGAATGTCGCATCAATGCAGAAGATCCTTCAAGGAACTTTGCACCAAGTCCGGGACGCATTACCAGTTTCCACTCACCGAAAGGACATGGTGTTCGCGTAGATACACATGTGTATGCCGGATATACCATTCCGCAGTATTACGATTCTATGATTGCGAAACTCATTTGTAAAGCACGTACGCGTCAGGAAGTAATTTTAAAAATGCAGCGAGCACTTGATGAATTTATTGTTGAAGG
>JAIBBA010000193.1 GCA_019694895.1 Chitinophagales bacterium | reverse complement strand
ATTGTTGGATGCATATTTGATTGCAACACGTTTCATGCTGTTGCCTGTTCACAAATATACCATGTAATCAGGTAATTGGTGGTACGTGTTTGTGGTGTGTGTTTGTTTCACGCAGAGGCGCAGAGACGCAGAGTGAGGGTGCGGGAAATAATAAAGTAAAGGCGCCATCGAAAGAAATTTTCGATGAGTTGGATAAGGCTTATATGTTGTATATCAATCGACCCAATCGGCTACAAACAAATTGGTGTCATGTGTGCCGCCGCTGTTTCTGTTGCTGGCGAACACAAGTTTTTTTCCGTCGTAGCTAAACATCGGGAAGGCATCAAACACGGTATCGTAAGTGATTTGCTCTAGTCCGGAGCCATCGAGGTTGATCATAAATAAATTAAAAGGCACGCGTTTGGTAACATGGTTGCTGCTGAAAATAATTTTTTTGCCTGATGGATGAAAGAAAGGTGCCCAGTTTGCTCCGCCAAGTTGCGTAATCTGACGCAAGCCTGTTCCATCGGCATTGCATGTGAATATTTCCATCGCCGTAGGCTTAACAAACTGCTGTGCAAGCAGGTCTTTGTATACTTTAACTTCTTCTTCAGTTTTCGGGCGACTTGCTCTGAAAATAATGCTATTCCCGTCTGGTGAAAAGAATGCGCCGCCGTCGTATCCCAATTCATTCGTTATTTGTTTGAGATTGGAGCCATCAATATTCATGGTCCATAATTCAAGGTCGCCACTGCGGTCGCTGGTAAACAATATTTTATCGCCTTTTGGACTTACAACCGCTTCGGCATCATAATAATTATTGTTCGTGAGCTGACGAATGATATTCCCTTTCAGGTCAGCTTCAAATATTTCGTAACTATTATAAACGCCCCAGAGGTAGCCGTGACTTTTATCCGGATCGGCAATGCAGGAATCTACAGTGGCATGGGTAGATGCAAAGATCACACTTTTGTTTCCCGGCATGAAATAGCTGCATGTTGTGCGGCCTTTTCCTGTGCTGAGCAAACTATATTCAAATCGCGATCCATCGGTGGGCACTTTTCCATAATAAATTTGATCGCAAGGAACACCCTCATTCATGTTTCTGCGTTGAAACACTAACATTTCGCTGTTAAAACTCCAATATCCTTCCGCGTTATCGCCTCCGTATGTAAGCTGATGGATGTTTTTCAAGTGCTTTTCAGCCGGATAACGAAGTAGTGAATCATTGTTAGGCACGCTTACCTGTGCCGTAGATCCTGCCTTACCTGTGCTGCAACCTACCCAAATGAGGGCAGCCATGAAAATTCCTGTTAAAAATAGAGCGAGTTGTTTCATTATGCGCTGAAAATTGCGGCAAAGTTACGATGTAGACATCATTTCCCCTGATATAACAACGTTAATACCGTAATTTTGCGATATGATTAAAGGTCGAAAGTGGTTAATGATTGGAAGTGCGACAGGTTTACTCCTGATCGCAATTTTGGTCATTGTCCTAAAACCAACTGTTCCCGGTTTTGGAAAAAAGCCTGATCAGCCTGTCAGTGATTCTTTGGCAATGATCGAGCAATTGACACCGGAGATCGGAAATCTTTCGACCAGTATTCACGAAGACCCTAAAAATCCGGGGCTGTATTTCGCTCGTGCAAATGCTTACTTTGATTATGGCAATTTGAAATATGCTCTTGCCGATTTTGAAAAAGCTTATCGCATAGATTCTACAAACCCTGCGCATGTCCTGGGCTTCAGCGATTGCCTCTTCTTTTTGAACAATGCCGAAGGAGCCATTGCCGTGCTGGAAGATTATCGCCTCCACGACCCGAATGATTTAGATGTACTAGTCACACTTGCAGTCGATTATTACAAACTTCCAAAGCCTCAAATGCAAAAATCAATCGATTTGTTGAACGAGGCGCTTAAGCTTGATATTCAGCATGCCGATGCTTATTTTTATAAGGGTATGATTTACAAAGAAAGTGGAGATACCGCTAAAGCGATTTCCAATTTTCAGACCACTGTTGAAGTAGATCCCGATTTTTATGATGCCTATATGCAACTCGGATTGCTATACGCAGCCAAGAAAAACAGCCTGGCGCTGCAATACCTGAACAATGCGCTGGCACTGGATTCTACCAGTCGAGAAGCACATTATGCCATAGCAAAATACTATCAGGACATCGGAAAAATGTCTACTGCCATCAATTATTATAAATCTTTAATAACTGATAATCCGCAAGACGCCGATGCCATTTACAACCTGGCAACCATCTACTATGGCATCGATAGCGTGAAAGCTGCCTATCGTTATTATGACCTGGCCATAAAGCAATCACCGGCAAAAGCCATGTGTTATTATGGCAAAGGGTTATGTGCCGAAGAATTAAAAAATATCAAGGAAGCTATTTCCTTATATACGCAGGCTTTAAATTTAGACCCGGATCTGGTATTAGCCGAAGAGAAACTCAAACAATTAAATGCAGAATAATTCATGATTAAGATCACCTTTCCCGATGGTAATGTGCGGGAGTATGCAGAAGGGGTGTCGAGTTACGACATCGCCAAGTCGATTAGCGAAGGACTTGCGCGCAAAGTATTGAGCGCGGAAGTGAATGGAGAAGTATGGGACCTCAGTCGCCCCATCAATACCGATGCTACCTTCAAGCTGTTCACGTGGGATGACCAAAAAGGGAAATCTACATTTTGGCATAGCAGCGCTCACCTGATGGCGGAGGCATTGGAAGTGCTATATCCCGGTGTGAAGTTTGGAATTGGTCCCGCCATTGATAATGGATTTTATTACGATATCGATCTGGGCGGAAAAGTGCTTACGCAGGAAGACTTGCCTCGCATTGAAGAAAAGATGCGCGAGTTATCGAAAAAGAATTCGGTGTACCAGCGTCGCGATGTTTCTAAAGCCGAAGCATTGCAATATTTCACCGAAAAAGGCGATCAATATAAATTAGAGCTGATCAATGATCTGGCCGATGGCACTATTACCTTCTACACCCAAGGGAATTTTGTAGACCTGTGTCGCGGACCGCATATTCCGGATACCGGCCATATCAAAGCAATCAAGTTGTTGAACATTGCCGGTGCTTATTGGCGCGGCGATGAAAAGAATAAACAGCTTACACGCATCTATGGTATCACTTTTCCTAAGCAAGGTGAGCTCGATGAGTATTTAAAAATGCTCGAAGAAGCCAAAAAACGCGACCATCGAAAACTCGGCCGTGAATTGGAGATTTATACTACCGACGAGTCCGTAGGTCAAGGCCTTATTTTGTGGATGCCGAACGGTGCTGCCATTATTGAACAATTGGAAAAACTGGCAAAGCGCAAGGAAGATCAGGGCGGCTATTTAAGGGTGAAGACACCGCATATTGCGAAAGAAGATTTGTACATCACCAGTGGTCACTTGCCATATTATGCAGATAGCATGTATCCGCCAATGGAATTGGAAGGAACAAAATACTATCTCAAGGCAATGAATTGTCCGCATCACCATAAGATATTTGATGCCATGCCACGCAGTTATCGCGAGTTGCCGATGCGACTGGCAGAATACGGCACTTGCTACCGCTATGAAGAAAGTGGCGCACTTTTTGGATTGATGCGCGTGCGAGGACTAACCATGAACGATGCGCATATCTATTGCACAGAAGAGCAGTTTGAAAGCGAGTTCAAGGCGGTAAACGCTATGTATTTGCATTATTTCAAAGTGTTTGGCATTGAAAAATATGTGATGCGTTTTTCGACACATGAACCTAAAAAACTGGGGCAGAAATACCTCGACAATCCCGAAATGTGGAAACGCACCGAGGATATGGTTCGCAGGGTATTGATCGACAGCGGTATTCCGTATGTGGAAGTTCCGGATGAAGCAGCGTTTTATGGTCCGAAAATTGATATTCAAATATTCTCGGCAATAGGACGTGAATTTACACTGGCAACCAATCAGGTAGATTTCGGTCAGCCGTTGCGATTTAATTTGACTTATGTTGACCGCGATAATCAGCCGAAAGTACCTATCGTGATTCATAGGGCACCATTGAGCACCCACGAGCGATTCATAGGATTTTTGCTGGAACACTATGCCGGTAATTTCCCGGTATGGCTGGCGCCGGTGCAGGTGGCTGTGTTGCCGATCAGCGACAAGTTCAACGAGTATGCCGAGGCAGTGGTAAATGTGTTAAAAAAACACGAAATTCGCACCACCCTGGACACAAGGAGCGAAAAAATTGGTCGTAAGATCCGTGATGCGGAGGTGAAAAAAGTGCCTTGCATGCTGATCATCGGCGAACAGGAAATGATGAATGGCACTGTATCGCTTCGCAAGCATGGCGAAGGAGATAAAGGCAGCATGAGTCCTGAAGATTTCGCGAAGAGTATCAGTGAAGAAGTAGCAGAAGTTTTTGCATAAATTATTGTTAACCAAGTAATTATATAACCAAAATTAA
>JAIBBA010000192.1 GCA_019694895.1 Chitinophagales bacterium | reverse complement strand
CGCTGCATTTGTTCAATACAACCTTCATGGATGCCATTTTCTTTCATCACCTTGTATAACAATGAGATATACAATGGTATAACCGGAATTGCAGAACTTGCTTGTGTAACCAGTGCTTTATTTACAGAGACAAATGCTTTTCCATGTACAGACTGCAATTTATTCGTAATAACACCGGCAGTAGATTCCAGATGATCTTTAGCGCGACCAATAGTTCCTTTGCGGTATACAGGTTCTGTTAATGACGGACCGATATAGCTATACGCAATGGTCATCGCGTTATCAGCCAATACATCTGCTTTCAGTAATGCATCCATCCACATTTCCCAATCTTCACCACCCATTACAGCTATAGTATTCTGAATATCTTCTTCATTGCATGGTTCGATGCTTATTTCAGAAACAATACCCGTATGAAAATCAACAGTCTTATTTTTAAAAGTGCTGCCAATAGGTTTCAACACCGAACGATGTGTTACACCTGTTACAGGATGTGTGCGAACCGGAGAAGCAAGGCTGTAAATCACAAGATCAATTTTTCCGAGATCTGCCTTGATGGTATCGATTGTTTTCGTTTTTATTTCATTGGAGAATGCATCACCGTTAATACTCTTTGCATATAATCCGGCTTTCTCGGCTTCAGCTTGAAACGCCGCGCTGTTATACCAACCCGGTGAAGCAGTCTTTCCTTCCTGAGGTGCCTTTTCAAAAAATACACCGATAGTTGCCGCCCCTGACCCAAAAGCAGCGGAAATACGCGATGCCAATCCAAAACCGGTGGATGCACCAATTACCAATACTTTTTTAGCACCTGCTATAGCACCTTTCGAACGTACATAAGCAATCTGGTTGCTGACATTTTTTGCGCAACCTTCCGGATGTGCTGTCAAACAAATAAATCCACGCATTCTTGGTTCTATGATCATACTATTTGGTTTTAATGATTGTTTGGGTAATGAATTGCAAAGTTAAACAATTGACATGACCTGAATTTCCGGAATCCAATTCAAGCTTTTTCTTTCTCGAAATGATCGAGTGCCGCATCCAATGTCGGGCAGATTGTAAAAAAGGAGCTCAATTTTGTAGTAACCATTAAAGTTTCAAGCAGATTATTCATGGCACAAATAACTACTTCTCCATCAAGTCGGCGCACTTTTGTGAGTGTTTTTAAAAAGAAGTTCAATCCGCTGGAGTTCATATATTCCAATTCCTTCAAATCAAAAATAATACGCACAAAGTTTTCTTCAATTAAATCTTCCAGTTGTTCATTCAATGGTATAGTTTCATACTCGCCAATCATGCGACCTTTTAAATGAATAACAATTACCTGCCCTGTTTTCTTTTCTACTTTAAATTCCATATATTCAAATTCATTTATTTTCCGTTTCACCGGATTTGCGATCGCGGTTTTTCTGACAACTGCCGCAAACGCCGTACATATTCAAACTGTGATGTGTTATCTTAAAATTTAAAAGGTCACCCATCATGGTCTGTATCTGATGGATGCGCGGATCGCAAAATTCCACAACCTTTTTACAGTCGACACAAATAATATGATCGTGTTGCTTATATCCATACGATTTTTCATACTGTGCCAGATTTTTTCCGAACTGATGTTTGGTCACCAGATCGCAGGAAAGTAATAGTTCCAATGTGTTGTAAACTGTAGCCCTGCTCACATGATAGTTTTTCATCAGCAGATGCGAATACAAGCTTTCAGCATCAAAATGATCGTTGCGACTGTATATTTCCTCCAATATGGTAAATCGCTCAGGTGTTTTGCGCAGACCTTTTGATTCGAGATGCGCCGCAAAAATGTTACGTATCTCTTCAAGGTACTTTGTTTGTTGCATTTCTTTTTCCATTACAATTCTTTAAGTGGTTTCAAGACGAGTTACGGAAATAACTCCTTTCATTGTGCGCAATTTATTCATGAGTTTATCTAGCTCATCCGTATTTTTTACAAACACTTTAATCGTTCCCTCAAACACACCATCCTTGGCATCCATGAGGAGACTTTGCATATTCAAACGCATCTCGCCACTGATGATATTAGTTACCTTATTCACCAAACCAACATCGTCTAATCCCGTAACTTTTACACCGGTGAGAAAGGCAATATCTTTATGTTGCGTCCACCTGGTACGAACAATGCGATATCCATACTTACTCATCATTTCAGTTGCATTCGGACAACTGGTTTTATGAATTTTGATACCTTCATTGATCGTGATAAATCCAAAAACATCATCGCCAACAATAGGATTACAACATTTCGCAAGTGAATATTTAATATCATCGAGCGCATTGTCGAATATCAGTAACTCGGCATTGCTTGTTGCCAGTTTTTCAAGCTTCGCAAGGTCGACAGGTTTTTGTTTGTCTTTCGATGGAGGAATGAGCTTGCCCTGGTCTACACCAAAATCTTTTAACTCCTTTAACGCAATATCTTTTGTGCCGATGCGATAGCATAATTCGAGGCTGGTAGGCTGATGATAAAATTCCATCAGCAATTGTAAATTTCTGTCGAACAATTCAGCCTTGTGACTTTTCAGTTTCTTTTCCAGAATTATTCTTCCCTCTGCAGCGATAGCGCGTTTCTCTTCTTTGAGGGCATTTTTCACTTTGCTCCTCGCGCGACTGGTAACCAAAAAATTCAGCCAGTCTTCGTTCGGTTTTTGTTTTTTGGATGTGATAATCTCTACCTGATCGCCATTGCTCAAGCGATGACTCAGTGGCACCAGACGATGATTTACTTTCGCACCAATGCAGTGATATCCAACAGCGGTATGAATCTCAAAAGCAAAGTCGAGTGCAGTAGCACCTTGAGGAATAATTTTCAGTTCACCTTTTGGCGTGAACACATAAATTTCTTTGTTGAATAAATTCAACCTGAAATCATCCATGAATTCCAGTGCGTTGAATTCCGGATTGCGCAACAACTCACGTATTTCTCTCAGCCAGGTATCCAGCGCTTTATCGTTAGACCCTTCTTTATATTTCCAATGCGCCGCAAATCCCTTTTCAGCAATTTCATCCATGCGTTTTGTGCGTATTTGCACTTCCACCCACCTACCTTTCGGTCCCATCACGGTAGTATGCAAACTTTCGTAACCGTTACTTTTTGGCGATGAAATCCAATCGCGCAGCCTGTCGGGATTTGGGTGATATAATTCCGTAACTGTAGAATACACGCGCCAGCAATCAGCTTTTTCGTGATCGAAAGGCGTATCTATGATTACGCGAATAGCGAAGAGATCATACACCTCATCGAAGCTGACGCCTTTATTTTTGATTTTATTGTAAATGGAATAAATACTTTTCGGACGGCCGTACATTTCGAAATGAAAACCATCTTTTTCCAGGCGTTCGCGAATAGGCTTCATGAATTCATTCATATATCGTGAACGCTCCCTTTTTGTTTCTGCCAATCGCTTGGCTATGTCTTTGTAAGCTTCCGATTCGGTATATTTCATACCGAGGTCTTCAAGCTCACTTTTGATAGCATAAAATCCTAGTCGATGTGCGAGTGGCGCATATAGATATAAAGTTTCTGAGGCAATCTTCAACTGTTTTTTGCGCGGCATGGAATCCATGGTGCGCATATTGTGCAGACGGTCTGCAATTTTGATCAGGATCACGCGCACATCATCGGCCAGCGTCAACAGCAGTTTCTTAAAATTCTCGGCTTGAATAGAGCTGGTAAGGTCAAACACGCCCGACACCTTCGTAAGACCATCGATGATCTTCATTACTTTGATACCGAATTCGCGTTTGATATCATCAAGGGTAAGTTCTGTATCCTCCACCACATCATGCAACAAAGCGCAGATTGCTGCAGTAGCGCCAAGGCCCATCTCATTCACCACGATCTGTGCCACGCGAAGCGGGTGTATGATATACGGCTCACCACTCTTGCGGCGCATCTCCTTATGCGCATCCACAGCCATCTCAAAGGCAAGCCTGATCTGCTTCCGCTCCGCCGCGGTCATATTATTCCGCAGTCCGCGCAGCAAATTCCGATACTCCTTAAGTATCAGCTTCCGTTCTTTCTGAAGGTCGATAGGGCTGGTTGTCTCCATGTACAGTCTAGACTACAAAGCTATTACATAACTCATTTGCTTGTAAATTAGTTTTGCACGCAAAGAAAAGGATGGGGACATGGGGTGCGAAGGAGTCAGCGTAAATCTTTAGGACTATCCGCAGAATTCCTATAGCCCCTAGGTGGGATTCGAGAACCCCTCGGGGCTCTACTACGCTGCGTTTTACGAGGATATGTCATTACGCATCCTAGATCCATAAACTGAGATTTTCCACGGGTCATCGGACAGGACTTACAAGTGAATCAATCACAAATCTTGGGAGTCCCGTGTCAGAAAAATATTCAGAGGGAGAACGTTTGGTGGGTCGGCGCGTGCTTTCATGCCTAACATACCGGGTGCTC
>JAIBBA010000191.1 GCA_019694895.1 Chitinophagales bacterium | reverse complement strand
TTGCGCCCTGTAACTAAAAGCATCATGTATGGCGAGCCATGCTCTACGGTGCCGGTATTCAAGAAAAAAGAACAAGCGTGAAAAAAGTACATTATATCATCCTTGGTGCCGTGATAGGCGTAGGCCTCATAGTTGCATTGGCGGTAAAGGGAAATGCAAATGGCAGCGGCGCGCAGGTAGAATCTGCCATGCCTACAGACACCCTGCGTTCACTTGCCGATGAGGTGAACACTATCCGATATTTTGCAGCAAAATTGCCGAAGACACTCACCTTTGCCGGTGAAGAAGTGCCGCTCGATGATCCGGAAGTGCGTGAACGTTTGGATCGCGAATTGACAGTTACGGGATATTGGCATTCCAATACCATTCAAAATCTGAAACTGGCAAATCGTTGGTTTCCGATTATTGAATCTACCCTTAAGAAAAACGGAGTGCCTGAAGATTTTAAATATCTTGCAATGGCAGAAAGCGGATTGCGCAATGTGATATCTCCCTCAGGTGCTCATGGCTATTGGCAGTTTTTGGAAAATACCGGTGAGCATTATGGACTGACAATTAATGGTGAAGTGGATGAACGTTATGATATGGAGAAATCATGTGAGGCGGCTTCGCAGTATTTTAAGGATGCCTATGCGAAATTCAATAACTGGACCCTGGCAGCGGCTTCGTACAATGCCGGCATGGGAGCGATAGAAGGCGCGGTTAATTATCAGGATGAAAAATCATACTACGATTTATATTTCCGTGAAGAAACATCGCGCTATGTGTTCAGGGCTTTGGCATTTAAGATTATTTATGAGCATACACAGGATTATGGATTTTTTCTGACCAAGGAGGACTTGTACGACCCATTGCAGTATAAGGAGGTTACAGTTACCACATCAATTCCGAACCTGTCGGAATTTGCCAAAAAGAATGGCACGAATTACAAGATGTTGAAATATTATAATCCTTGGTTAAGGTCCGATATGCTTACCGTTAAAGCCGGACAGCAATATCGCATTAAGATACCTGCCTGATAGCGGGATCGGGGAAATCTCAACAGATTATTTCATTAGTTTTACCGAAACTTATTCCTGCGGTATAGGGTATTGTTATGCCCGTAAATCGCGTTACATGAAATTTTGAATTGTCCAACCCGATAAGTGTCGCAACCCACGCTCGATATCATCCTTCCGTGTTACAATCCCGCTCCTTCATGGGTGGACCATATTATTACGGGATATGGTGAAATAGCTGCTGTGATTCCACATGCCGATATTCGTGTAATTTTGATTAACGATGGCAGTTCGCGCAGCATTGGTGATGAAGATTTGCTGCAATTGAAATCGGCGATCGCTAAATTTGAATGTATCAGCTATCAAAAAAACAGGGGAAAGGGTTATGCGTTGCGACAAGGTGTAGCAGCATCAAACGCGGATATTACCATTTATACCGATGTGGATTTTCCGTATACGACTGCGAGCTTTATCCAATTATATACCGTGCTCGCCAATAAAGAAGCAGATGTTGCGGCCGGAGTAAAAGACGCGACATATTATGCACATGTGCCTGCTTTCAGGCGATTTATTTCAAAATTATTGCGCGCATGTACAACAACGGTATTGCGATTAAAAGTGTCGGATACACAATGTGGTTTAAAGGGATTTAATGACAGTGGAAGAGATATGTTTATGCGCACAAGCATTGACAGATATTTATTCGACCTGGAATTTATTTTTCTGGCATCAAGAAATAAATCGTTGAAAATAAAGCCGGTTGAGATAGCACTGCGCGATAATGTGCAATTCAGCAGTATGCGCATGAGCATATTATTACAGGAATCGGGAAACTTTCTGAAAATTTTATTTCGAAGCATCTTTACACGATGATGAAACGCAACGCTCCCGGATGGATACTGGCATTGGTTACGGCAGTGATCATTTGTGCGGCGTGGCAAAAAATCATTTTTTCTCCCAATCATTATTTACTCACCACCGGCGGCGATGCGTTCAAGAATTATTATACACCGGCTTGGTACGTTGCCAACGATAAGGGTGATCACTTTACGGGAATGAATTACCCTTATGGCGAGCATGTGGTATTCACCGACGATCAACCTATGATCACCTGGTTGATCAATGTGATCGATGATCATGTGTTTCCGGTGCATGATCATACGGTTGCCATTTTGCATTTATTGATGTTCATTTCATTATGGGCGGGCGTGTTATTGATATTTCACATTTTGCGGCATTATCGCATGCCTGCCTGGTATGCTGCCGGTATGGCTTTGCTCATTGGGTTGATGACGCCACAGCTCGATAGATTCTGGGGGCATTTTGCATTGAGTTATGCGTTATTTGTGCCGCTGATATGGTGGCTGATGATACGACTGGAGAAAGGTAATTATCAAATCAGGAGGGCTTTGTTGCTGGTGGCGGTAGTGATATTCTTTGGTTTCATCCATATGTATTATGCCCTGATCGCATCGTTGTTCATTGGATTTTATGCGCTGACCATTTTATGCAGATCGTTCAGGAAATGGCGACTATCCTTGTATATAATGGCATTAGCTGCCATTCCCGTAGTGGCGATACTTGGATTCATGCATGTTACTGATCATGTGCACGACAGACCGGAAACACCGTATGGTTTTTTCAGATATAAAGCATCGTTCCAATCAGTATTCTTGCCAAAGCATGGCACACTTACCACACAATTACAAAAACATCTGCATGTGGGACATGCCAACCCTGAGGGATATGCATACGTGGGTTATGCAGGATTGTTATTTCTGTTCGTATTGCTGGTGATATTTACCAAACGCATTTTATATAAGCGCAATATTCGCCGCTCGCTGATCATGCTGCCGGAGGGATTGAGTATTTATGTGTGGACCGGCATTGCGATGTTATTATTTTCGATGTCGCTTCCATTTAGTTTAGGATTACAATCGCTGTTAGATATACTTACACCATTAAAACAGTTTCGTTCGCCCGGTAGGTTTGCTTGGGGATTTTACTATGTATATATGGTTACCATTGCGGTGCTGTCGTGGATGATATTTAAGAAAATTAAAAAGCGTCAGCGGATATTATCATATGTGTTTATTTTTATTTTCTGCGGAATATTAACTGCAGATTCGTTGACATATTTTTTTCAGACATCAAGAGATCTTCAAAAAGCGAATGCAGAAAATCCGTTTGATGGGAAGACCACATATTTTTCTGACGCATTGTTGGGAACGAATTATACTGAGAAGGATTTTGATGCAATTTTATTTCTTCCATCATTTTTCCAGGGCTCTGAGAAGCTCTATATCGATCGCACCGATGGGCATTTGAGCAAGGCTATGGAATTGTCCTATCAAACACATTTGCCGATGGTGAATTATATGATGAGCAGAACATCATTGTCTCAAACATTTGCCAATGTGCAGTTGGTATCGCATCCGTTTGTTCCGGTAAAGGCCGGAGAGTCATCGGTGTTTTCTGCAAAAAGATTGTTGGTGATGGTAAAGACCGATAAAATATTAACTGCGGGAGAGCAATATATTGTTGATCATAGTACAAAGATTAGTGAAAGAGGAGGTTTTACTTTTCATGTATTTGATGTTGCGAAGGCAATGGAGAAAGGTGAGGATATAGCGAAAAAAGTTTATCGTTCAGAGGTGGATTCACTAAAAGTCTTCGACAATAATGGAATGCCATACAGCAGCATACACGAATTGGCCTTGATGTATTATGATGGTTTTGAAGAAAATTCCATGTTTACAGGTGAGGCTTTCAGGGGTAAGCAGGGCATAGTGGTTAATGGCGATTGGAAAGAGATAGCGGATATTCCGGTTCACATCAGTGCTCCGATCTGGATAGAGACCAGTATCTGGGCAAAGAATGCGCCTTCCGACATGGCCTATCCCTACCTTTTACTAGAGTTTTTCGACGACAAGGGCAACAAGCTCTTCGAATCGAGCGTGGCTCCCACTCAGAGTGTCGACGTGATGAACGGCTGGGTACGTGCCACCACCGACATGGAATTAAAGCCAGAGGTGCGGCAAATGAAGGTTTTCACCAGCAATGATTCGCGAGCAGTTTTCGACGAGCTGATGGTTCGCCATACCGGCTGGAATGCTTACACAGAGGTTGTTTCAGCCGATTCCTTCGCGATCAATAACATTCCCGTTGGAAAATAAACCCCTATCCCTTATCTTTGCGTTCCCGTTTACGGGAGATGGTGCGGTCCTGACGCTAACGGTCAGGATGCTGATAGGCAAAGCCTCGTCAGCATAGCTCTTAAGTTGGTAGAGCAAATTATGGTGCGGTCCTGACGCTAACGGTCAGGATGGTTTTATAGGGTGCGGTAGCTCAGTTGGTAGAGCAAAGGACTGAAAATCCTTGTGTCGGCGGTTCGATCCCGCCCCACACCACAGAAAAACAAAGGCTTTGAAGGGTTTTCCTTCGAAGCCTTTT
>JAIBBA010000071.1 GCA_019694895.1 Chitinophagales bacterium | reverse complement strand
GATATGCAATTCAGCATACTTATTGTTTCTGATGAAGATTATGTGATGCAATTGTTCCGTTTGACAGGGTGCGAGGAGCATGTGAACATGATATTATCGCTCGCGGGGCAAGGGCCATTTGCATCAGAAGCGGATATTTATTCAGCAGCGGGATTGCCATTCGTATTCCCGGAAATGCGTGAACAATTTGCAGAGGTAGATTTAATGCAATTTTTGCATAAGGCTACATCGCCCAAACATCAATTAATTGAATTATCTGATATTAAAGGAGTAGTGCACAATCACAGTACGTGGAGTGATGGGAAAAACACGTTAGAGGAAATGGCGAATGCCTGCGTGGAAGCCGGTTACGATTATCTTGTAATTTCTGACCACAGCAAATCTGCATTTTACGCCGGCGGATTAACAGAAGCGCAGATCGTTCAGCAGCATAGTGAGATTGATAAATTAAATAAGCAATTTACTGACTTCCATATATTTAAAAGTATCGAGTGTGATATTTTGAACGATGGCGGCATGGATTACGACAACGATATTTTAGCAACATTTGATTTGATCATTGCCAGTGTGCATCAGAATTTGAAGATGGACATTGAAAAAGCTACCACTCGTTTATTGCGTGCCATAGAAAATCCATACACCCGCATACTTGGCCATATGACAGGTAGACTTTTACTTAGCAGACCAGGTTACCCTGTTCACCATAAATTGATCATCGATGCTTGTGCTGCCAATGGTGTAGCTATCGAGATCAATGCAAATCCATATAGATTGGATATAGACTATAGTTGGATACCGTATGCAGCAGACAAGGGTGTGCTCATCTCCATTAACCCCGATGCGCATAGCGTTGAAGGTATTTGGGACATCCGATGGGGTGTGCAATCGGCACGGAAGGGCGGACTTGCCGGTAATCAAACCCTCAATACCAAAACGTTGCAAGAATTTCGCAATTGGTTAGAGCGCAAGTAAGTTTCAGCGACCAAATAGCTGATTGATAAGGGTTTACCTCTCGGATTGTCGTAACTTTGTGTTCGATGAAGAAGTATTTCTCATTAATCACATTCAGTCACACGGTATTTGCTTTGCCCTTTGCCCTCATTGGATTTACATTAGGCATAACGCAACCGGGCGTTCAATTTGAATGGTTGGATTTAGTTTTCGTATTGTTATGTATGGTGTTTGCACGGAGTGCGGCGATGGCATTTAATAGGTATATTGATGCAGATATTGACAAGGATAATATTCGCACTGCCTCCAGAGAGATTCCTAGTGGAAAAATAAGCAAATCGAAGGCATTACAGTTTACAATAATCAATTGTATCGGTTTTGTAATATCTTCCGGCATGTTGAATGTATTGTGTCTTTATCTTTCGCCAATTGCCTTGCTCGTAATTTTGGGATATAGTTTGACCAAGCGGTTTACATGGCTTTGTCATTTTGTTCTCGGAATCGGACTTTCACTGGCACCAATAGGTGCGTACATCGCGGTGACAGAACATTTTCAAACATTGCCTATCATATTTTCGCTTGCAGTATTTACCTGGGTATCGGGTTTTGATATTATTTATGCCTTGCAGGATGAGGAATTTGACAAGGCACATAAATTATATTCATTACCTGCAAAGCTTGGAAAATTCAATAGCATCATAGTTAGTATAATTGTGCATCTGAATACCGTATTATTATTATGGTATGCCGGGTGGTATATCGAATTTGGAACTATTTATTGGATAGGCATGGGCTTATTTACAACTGCATTGGTATATCAGCATTTAATTGTAAAACCTGATGACCTGAGTAGGGTGAATCGCGCCTTTTTTACTGCCAACGGGATTGCATCGGTGGTATTTGGAATTTTTGTCATCACAGATCTGTTGGTATAAATATGGCACGCATTCTTGGTATTGATTATGGCACAAAGCGTGTGGGCCTTGCAGTAACAGACCCTATGCAAATCATTGCCTCTCCGCTGACAACGGTAGATACGCCGCAGGCATTAGATTATATAGCCAAATACATTGCTGAGAATGAAGTAGAAAGGATATTGATTGGATATCCCACAGATTTACAAGGCAGACCAACTGATGCCACTTTTCATGTTGAGGGCTTTATCAAGGCAATACAAAAACGACTTCCTGAAATGCCTTTACAGAAATGGGATGAATCGTATACCAGTCGCATGGCCATGCAGAGTTTGGTGGCAAGTGGAATAAAAAAGAAACAGCGACGTGATAAAAAATTATTGGATCAAGTGAGCGCTGCTATAATTTTGCAAGAATATTTACAAAACCTTTGATATGATTTTACCTATTGTTGCATACGGGCATCCGGTATTAAAGCAGGTTGCACAACCGATCACTGCCGATTATCCTGATCTGGCAAAATTGATCGCCAATATGTGGGAGACCATGTACAATGGCCGTGGTGTAGGACTTGCAGCTCCACAAATTGGCTTGGATATCAGGTTATTTGTTGTAGACAGCGAGCAACTGAAAGATGATGATGACGAAGAAGATGATGATGTGCGATTGACAAAAGGTATAAAGAAAGTATTCATTAATGCCCAGATTATTGAAGAAACGGGTGAGCCTTGGAGTTATGAGGAGGGATGCTTAAGTATCCCTGATATACGTGTGAAGATCATGCGAAATGAAACTCTGCGCATAAAATACGTTGATGAGCATTTTGTTGAACATATTGAAACATATGATGAAATGAATGCGCGCATCATTCAGCATGAATACGACCACATTCAAGGCGTATTATTGACGGATCACATGACACCATTAAAGCGCAATCTCATCAAGAAAAAATTGGACAATATCGCTACCGGTAAAATCTCTACCAAGTACAAAATGAAGTTTGCCAAATAAGCAGACGATTTATGGTACTTTGATCATTCCTTTTTGAAATCGCCACGTTTCCAGGCTTCAAAGAATTCCTTCCAGGCAAAGACATCGAATATGCGCATTGGTGGATATTGTCCTGCGTAATAGATCTTTTGTTGAATAGCCTTAGTTTGATAATCGGCATTCATATCCGCATCCATAGCCATTGCTTCGCCGAGGTCCTTTAATTTTTCACGGTCGAGGTTTTTGCGAGCTACCTCGTAATCATCATCAGGGATGTCAAGGGCAAGAAAAGCATCGCGAAATTCCTCTTTAGATGGCCAAGGGTAGATAATCGTTTCGGCTACGAAAATGGTATCACGCGTAAGGAGTTGGATTACAGAATATCTTGTATCTGTGAGATCACCTGGAATAGTGAATACCTGATCTTTATATCCGAGTGCTGATATGCGTATGGAGTCACCTTTCGCAGCCACAAAGGAGAAAAAACCGTTGTAATCGCAAGTTGTCCCGTTATTTCTTGTCAGCGACCAAATACCGGCGTATGGCACGGCCATAAGAGAATCGCTGGTCATTACAAGACCTGAGAATTGAATAAGGCTATCTGTGGTAGCAACCTGTGCGCGCAGGGAGATACAAGTGAACAGTGAGAGTATAGAGATCCATTTGCGCATATAGCCTAAACGTTGAGTAAAGATACAGTATTGTCTGCAGAGCGGTTTCAGACAACAGACGCGTTCAGGCACTAAAAGTTTAATTGATGCGTGTGTTATTGTCGGTCAGTGAAACCATAGCATTAGGATTTGCTGTTGAGCCACCTTTAAGTGTAGAGAAGGACACATCCACTGCAGGAGCTTCTGTTTTAATTGAAGGTGCGTCATCATCACGGAAGGTATAAGATTCTTCTGTGGCAACTACGAAGCCGATATGTGCTGCCAGTATGGCTGCTAGAACGAAAGGACCGCTGAGCTTTTTCATAATTGGAGTGCTTTGATAGGACGAAAATACCGCCGTATTGAAGGCGCAGCCAAGTACAAAAACGCAGGGGGTATCATGTCACTTTTTGGGATCTCAGGGCATTAAAATGAGGAGAAATGTCGATTTTATTGAGTTTTAAGAAGTGTTAAGTGATGAAAAGATGACAAAAAATGGCGCTTATCGGATGGGGTAGTGGAGGGGGTGAAATGAAGCTCAGACCTCTAATGAAATCGCGCCAAAAAATGTCAAACCTGGCAGGTTTAAGACCTAACAGGTCTAAGACCTGTCACAACCCTTGTAGCACTGAGGTTTCAAGTCGAGATTGTATGTTTTAGGCCGATTTTTTCTTTGTATTCAGATATATGTTTTTCACACTTAAATGGCTATCAGACCTCTAATAATAAATGATAGGATTGTTGGTCTTTTATAGGTCTTAGACCTAACAGGTTTAAGTCCTCGCATAACCCCATTTGGGCCGGGGCTTCTCTCAAATCCACCAAAAACAAAAAACCTCTCCGGCTGTCGGAGAGGCTTTTGCTTGATTTAACCCCTAATGTTTAATCAGAAAGTTTATAATACCTTGATCTTTTTAACAACTTTATTCGCCCCATTCTCAATGCTCACGAAGTATATACCTTCTTTGAGCTCACTGATATTAAGCGACATCACCGGTGAAGTAATTGCCACTTGCATCATATCCTGACCTAACAGGTTGAGCACGTGAATTGTTCCGTCTGACAATCCGGAATTAACATAAATATAATCTGTTGCCGGATTAGGATAAACCTGCGCTTCTTCCAATGAATTGGTTCCTTCAAGCTTGATATTGTCGCCGGTATAACTTCCGGTATGACTAGCTCCTTCATCTCCCACTTCGGTATTGCCGTTTTCTAATGAACCGGTAGATACCTCAGTTGCAACTGATGGATTAAGATCGTTTATATCCGGCTGCAAACCGCTAAGATTGTCGATTTCAGGCAGATTGGTGTCCTCCGAACGTTCACGTGCATTGGTTTGCGCAAACATCACCGCTGAGGTGAGCAGGAAGGCAAGAGTTATAAGAATTCTGTTCATGGTTGGGTGGTCAAATATACTTAAGTAATACGGGCTTGATCCTATTTTGTTTTAAAATTATCGGCACATCTTCACTTACGTTAAAGACAAAAACACAGTTTTATCGGAACCCTTTTTCTCAAATATATTTATTTTATATACTTAACTTATTGATAATCAATACTTTGTTATTCATCCACCCCCTAATTTTGCCCCTTTGTATCGGAGAAAAATCCTGTGGAAGGACTGTGAACTGAGTTACTATTGTTAAATTTAACCGCTTTTCGCGATGTTTCAAAATAAATCTATCGTCATTTTAAGAACATTTACGAACCAGGAGGTCCGCCAGTTCGATGAGTACCTCCGTTCCCCGTTCTTCAACAAGAATCAGACCATAGTGCAGGCTTTTGATATCATCAAGTCTTGGCATCCGCTATATGATCATCCTAATCTGGAGCGGACGCAATTGTTCAAACTCATCTTCCCGAACGATACCTTCGAAGAGCAAAAGTTGAGATACCTGATGACAGATCTCACGAAGCATCTGGAAGAATATTTGTGCTATAAGGCGATTTCTGATGAGAATATTTTCAAATATCATCTACTACTGTATACCTATCGCATTCGTCGCCTTGACAAGGCATTTTTGAATACACTTAAACTTGCTGAAAAGGCAATTAAGGATCAACCTCGTCGCGATGTGTCGCATGCGTTTTACGAATATCTGATTGAAGAAGACAGATACCGTTTCATGAGCGACAGGCGCGAGCATTTACATGAAACGAACCTACAGCAGGTAGTAGATAATCTGGATAAATACTATATCCTCAATAAAATGCGATATAGTGCAGAGATCATCAACAATAAGAATGTGGTTGCAATCAATTACCGCTTATTCTTGTATGATGAGATCATGAATCATATCAGGCATAATCCGCTTGATTATGTTCCTGCTGCAAAAATTTATTACAACATCATTCTCACACTCACCGAGCCTGAAAATAAAATTCACTACACGAATCTCCTCGACCTGTTAAAAGAACATCATCAATTATTTTCCAAAGAGGAGATTTTTGAAATGTATGTTTATGCCAAAAACTATTGTATCAGAAAAATCAACCATGGCGATATAGAATACATTCGTGAACTGTTTGATCTATACAAAGTGATGTTGAAAGATCGTATCATTTTTAAGGATAATTATTTGTCGCAGTTCGATTATAAGAATATCGTTTACCTGGGATTGCGCATTAGCGAGTTTGACTGGGTTCAGCAATTCATTGTGAAATACAATGAGCATCTTGATCCTGCAATCAGAGCGAATGCCTATACTTATAATATGGCTTATTTCCACTTCTTCCAAAACAATTATGATGAAGTGCTTACGCTCCTTCGGTCAGTCGAATTCACCGACTTTTATTATCACCTCGATTCGAAATCATTGCTGCTCAAAACTTATTTTGAGTTGGAGGAGTCAGAAGCATTTTTTAGTTTGATTGAGGCCTTTAAAGTATATATTAAACGGAATAATCTGATCCCTGCTTATCAGAAATCCGGCTATACAAACATGATCAAGCTAACGTCTAAAATGTTTAAGTGGAAACTCAATCCCCGCAACGATTTGCAAGATCTTGTCGATGAGTTCAATAATACAAAGCCTGTCGTAGATGTATTATGGATTAAAAAGAAGCTTGAAGATTTGCAAAATAGATCTGAAAAATTGTCGGGAAGCTGGAGAAAGTAATCTTCACAAACCTGCTTGCTAATTTTTACTTTTATTTGCAATCCGTTCTTAATGTTCAACGATTTGATTGGAATTTTGTCGCCACCAATTAATCAGCTCTTGCTTTTTATCCTGCAATGCAATTGAGTTAATATCCTCTGCATAATACTCAGGCCACAAGGATGGATACATATTGTTCCTATATCCTTCAACCATACGCATGGCTTCAATGCCAATGGTTGTATGCATTCCGGGCTTAGGTGCAAAATCTGCGTAAACTGAAAATACAGGAATGGTTAATGTATTGTCGTTAAATTTAATTATTAGGCTATCGATGTGTTCCGGTTTGATCCAATTCTTTGGCACCTTTTTAATAGCAGTGAAATCAATATTGTTGTCTGTAACGCCATTTGGATATAATCCAACGTACAATATATTTGATTTCTCGTCACTTAATGCTTGCAAAAATTGTAGTGGCGACAATTCTTCAGGATCTAAATCAGACGTTTTATAGACCGGATATTGTTTATAGATTTCAGCGGACTTTTTATCTGCTGAATTATTGCATGCTTGCCAAGAAAGTATAGTAAAAAGAAAAACCCCGTTTAGTAAAACAGGGTTTTTCAATAAATATCTATTGATGTTATTCTTTTTTAGCATCTGTTTCACCTTCATTCACGCGTTTAGCAAGATTTTTCATCAACTCGATTCCAAGCAATCCGCTAATCGGGCCATTGGCGCTGTCGCCGCTACCGGTGATGAGTACATCAGGAATAACTTTGATTTTATTTACACCGATGTTTTCGGTGATCTTCAATTGAGTAAAGTTATCGCCACCCATTGCTTCAACTGAAAGCTTATATGATTCGGCATTCGATTTACCAATCGCAAGAATTTTTTCAGCTTCTGCATTACCGGTTTTGCTGATGCGTTCAGCTTCAGCGTCGGCGAGCAATTTTACTTTTTCACCTTCAGCATTTGCCAATACGCGTATTTTTTCAGCCTCACCATTTGCGAGTAATTTCAAACGATCAGATTCAGCAGTAGACTGAATGCGGATACCATTTGCATCACCTGTAGCTTTTTTCACACTGGCATCGGCGATCTTTTCGGCAATCACAACACCCTGGTCAGCTTTTACCAGTTCCTTCTGCATATCGGCAACAGCAGTTTCTTTTTCCAGCGTGCGTCGAGTTTCCTGCGCCTTCATTTGAGTGTCGTAAGTCACTTTTTGTTCTTCGGCAAGCTTACGATCAGTAAGTGTTTTCATCAATGATTCAGGCGGAATGATATCACCGATCAAAGTATCAACACCGTTTACGTTGTATTGCTCAAGCACTTTGCCGATATGTTGTTTCGCACTTTCCTGGCGCTCTTTACGCATTTTCAGGAAGTCAATTACGTCGGCATCCTGCGCTGAGTTACGGAAGTAGTTACCAATTGTAGGTTCAAGAACCTGTGTAACAAGGTTGGCCATATTTCCAAATCGTGCAATTACTTTAGGCGCCTCATATGTTGGAATATGGATGATTTGCGATACATCGAGGTTGAAGGTAAAACCGTCTTTTGAACGAACCGTGATGGTGCTCAAATTTTTGTCTAACTGATGCGATTCCGTGCGTGCACTTGCCCAGTTTAACACGAGATTTGTGGTAGGCACTAATTCAACCTTCATAATATATGGGTTGATAGGATATTTACCGGGACCTAAAGCATCTGCCCAAACACCTTTCTGACCTTTTGAAACGATATTACCATGTTTAAATTCTGTTCCACTGAGATCAACACCTTCCGGACCAACATAACTAATTACAACACCAACATAACCAATTGGAATTTCCGTCATTTTAACTATCTCCATCTTTACAAACCATGGGTTTAAGAAGTAGCTACCGGCAAGTATTACCTGCTCTTGCAAACCTTTTAAACCGGCATTTATTAAGAAGCCATCAGCGTCTTGAAAGCGGTTATGACCTTCTACAATCTTACCTGCAATCTGACCATCATCAAGTGGTTGACCTTCAAGTGTTGTTACAATTCCTACACAGTTATCGGGAATATTTGTCATACTCACGATCTCCACATCGAAAAGGAAGGTATTGATACGATAAGATCCGGGTGCGATAATAGCTGTTTGGCGACCTTTACGACCGCCGCCATCCATAAACGCGATAGCATCCTGGAATGAATCGCATTCTACTTTTCTGGCCAATACGCGACCAGTTTCCAGTTCAACGCCATCTTTTGCCATCACCAAGCCGATTTGACCGGTGGGAATGATGATGAATGGCTGCATAGTGATTTCATACTGCCAGATCCATTTCCAGAAATAAAGACCCGGCGCAAGACTGTGTGCCTGAAAGCCGGCTTCACCTTTCGTGGCGATAATGTGACCATCAGGAAGCTCTTTGTTAGCGCCGAAGAGGACGAATTTTTTGGTTACAAGTCCGATCCTGTCCTCAGGAACGATGACCATACCAAAGAAAACGCGCAAAATAAATTTGTAGAAAACGAGTGCGAGGATAATGCCAACGATTATCATCGTAAGTTTAAGTGTTTCCGGGCTCATAGTGTCCAATTTGTTTTAGTGTGATTAACAGCTATAAAAGACGTAAAGGTAGGGAAGAAATTTTCAGGTATTGCATTATTTTTTTGAAGCATGTAATTAGATGAAAATACTCAATAATCACGCTCATTTAGTGCTAAAAAGCTTGATTGTATAATCTAGTAGCCTTTGATCGCCATAATCACCATGTCCGGGAACGACAATTTGCACCTCGGGGAATGCAGTTTTTACATGATGAACGGTTTCAGGCCAAGCGGCGGTATTGGCATCGGCAAGGTATCCCTTTCCTGCATCTATAGACTTGATGAGACAGCCACCAAAAAGGATGTTTTCCGCAGGGAAATATGCTACTACATTATCTCGGGTGTGCCCTTCACCGAAAAATTTCACAATGATCTTTTTGTCACCTATCGGTAATTCAAGTGAATCGGAAAAGCTATGTTCAGGAATTGTAATATTATTTTGCTTAGCAAATTCAATGGTCCTTGTATAAGCATAAGTAGGAATATGTTGCTCATGAAAAGCGTTTAATCCGCCAATACAATCATCATGAAAATGTGTTGGAATGATGGCATTAATTGTAACATCCAAGTTTTGTTTTACCCAATTTATCAACAAGGTTGCGCAAGAGTCATTCACAGGAGTATCTAAAATAATACATTCCGATTTGTCGGTAATGATTACACCATTGCACGGAACAAGCCCAAAATCATCGGTTTGTTTATACGAAGTATGGATGTAGGCATGTTTTGAAATTTGGGTAATGCGCAAGGCATCAGTCTTATATACTTCAACAGGTTTAAATGCAACTTTTCCGGTGGTGCTGCACTGAAAGCCTGCTAACAAACAGATAACAAATAATGTCGTTACAAATAAGTTGATGCGTTTCAATCCTTTAATTATTATGATGAAGTGGTATTAAAGGTGTGAAGTTAGTTAGTAAATGATATATAATTTCAGTTTTTGAGGTGAAATAATTTTCGGTAATGATTGCCATTCCCAATAATTAAACCTTACATTTACAGAAATAGGGATTCATGAAAATGCTATTATGCAGTTTATTGCTTGGGA
This sequence comes from Chitinophagales bacterium, assembly GCA_019694895.1. GTDB lineage: Bacteria > Bacteroidota > Bacteroidia > Chitinophagales > BACL12 > UBA7236. Next base: position 4,905 of record JAIBBA010000071.1, on the reverse strand, counting down.
TTTCAATTAATTTGCCGGCTCAGGATGCATCGATATTGCAGGAGAAATGGTCATATCATTTAATCAATCAAAATTTTTCGAGACCAACCTGTGCAGTTGAATTTCCGAATGGGCGCATTATGGTGGGTATTTACCATTCTATGATGAATAACTATAATGAATTCTCTACCATCCTCGTCTTAGATAGTGCAGGCAATAAAATCAGAAGTGTAGTCCTAAGTGATACCATGAATAACTATGTGTATGATATGTCTCTTGCCTCCGATACTACAGCTATTATTGTAGGAAAAGCGGGGCCGCTTGGACAGAATGGAACAATACCCGGAGACATATATATCGCCAAGCTGAATGTTTCCGGAGATATTATCTGGAGTAGGAAATATGGTAGCAGCGATGCCGATGAGGCTAAAGCCGTGATACCCGATGGACAAGGAGGTGCATATGTATGCGGTCGAGTAGGCTTTGGTGATGGTGATGTGTCCACCTATTATGGTAATCGTAATTCTGCTGATATATGGACATTGCATATTGATGCATCAGGAAATATACTTTGGCAGCAAACGATGGGTGGCAGTTCATATGACAGACCATACGCTATGCTGAAACTCGCTGATGGTGGATTACTGATATTAGGAGAATCGGCATCGTATGATGGCAACATCGAATCGTGCGAAGGTGGATTTGATGCCTTAATGTTTAAATTGGATACAATAGGAAATCTTGTTTGGAAATATAGCAGAGGCACTAAATACAATGATACGTTTATTGCCGCCATGGTAACTGATTCTTTAATTACAGCTCAACTTGTTCAAAGTGAATATGTGGTGAGAACAGGTAAAACAAAAAGGGAGGAATTTACAATTACAATGGATCAACATGGTGAGGTTTTATCACAACGTAAATCCGATCCGGATATGATCTTTGAAAATGGCGAGGCGTATTATTATTTCAAAAAGGATCCTGATGATGAAAACTCAACACGTTGCCTCACCGTAGCTGAGACTGAGCCTCGTCGCACGTATTGCTTCCCTTGGGAGGCACAAACACAACTCGAGGAGGTTTTGCAACTTCATAACGGCGACCTCCTGTTATTGGTAGGCGTTTATGTCAGGACACTCAATGCGTTCATAGTTCGAATTGAAAACTGATTGGATTTATTTCCCTTTTTACCAATTAATTGTTATTATTCATCTGTTAAGATGCGATTGTTCACATACTTATTCAAAGATTCTATGTTTGATGCGCATTTGAATCGTCGCGCTTGATTTTTTTGTCAGGTGCACTTTTGTATCTCCGCGTGAGTAATAAACAGATATACAAATTGTTAATTGAATTCCCTGCTATGTCAGGTATCAGTTATTTCTTTAAAAAATACCCCGCAAAATGATTGTTTGTTGTTGTTATTTGCAACATATACATTGCAGGAGGTAATTGACTGATGCTAATTACCTCACCTGTCCATGTGGAGGTCTGATATACTATTTCTCCACGAAGATTCACGATGTTCAGCGTTGAAACTTCATTGGATGCGACATCAACAAATATGATGTCGGATGCAGGAATAGGGTAAATAATCAATTGTTCTGAATTATTGCTATTCATACCAAGATCCTCATCACTGAACCCATCGCAATCATCATCCAAACCATTCAACAATTCCGTCGCACCGGGATAAATATTCGGATCGATATCATTGCAATCAGTCGAATCATATACATATCCCGGTATATCCATACAAGCTAATGTGTCAATAGACCAGTTGCCATAAAGATCTCCATCCAAATCCTGAAACTGATTTAGAAAAGTCAGATTTTCATCCACAAAACCATCGCAATCGTCATCCAATCCATTACAAATATCCTCAGCTCCCGAGAAAATACTCATGTTAGTATCGTTACAGTCGAGTGCGTTGGAGACAAATCCGAAGACGGTCATCACACAAGTGTCAATAACAAATGCAGGATCACCGTATCCATCACCGTCGTTGTCGACAAATAAAGTATACACGGTCAGATCATCATCCACTAGGGTATTGCAGTTGTCGTCTATGCCGTTGCAAGTCTCACTTTGCGCAGGATTGATTTCTGTATTTAGATCGTCACAATCAAGATTATTGTAAACAAAACCAATAATATCGCTGCAGGTAAGTGTGTCGAGGTCAGCATCGCCATAGCCATCATCATCCATATCGGCATACAAGAAATAGGTGACCAATCCTTCATCTGCAATACCGTCGCAATCGTCGTCTAAAGCATTGCAGATTTCAGAGGATAGTGGATAAATCAAGAGGTTCCCGTCATTACAATCGAGATTATTTTCAACAAACCCTTCAGGTGCATCGCATGCAAGTGTATCTAAAGCGTCGTCACCATATCCATCGCCATCAGTATCTGCATAGAAATGAAATTTAGGGCATACGATATTGGTGGTAGCAAAATTTGTATAAACAGGATCATTGAAATCAAACACGATGCCTGCATAATTTGAAATGCTGTCGCCAATGGTTAAAGTATGATCAGGACTCAATGAGTATTGGATGTATCCATGACTGCCAGGTTCGTTAGTGGTGCTGTCGGGGAGTAAAATGCTGTTGAAAGTGAATTTTAGTAAGCGTGAATCTGCGTAATATTCTAAATCACTTAAAAAGTGGGATGTTGTGATCAGTTGAAAAGTGCTGATATCAGTTCCGACCGGTAAAATATTATTTACAATGATATTGAAAGCTGTATCCGTACCAATATTTTGAAAATTGATGGTGTAATTAAGATGATCGGTGACAGCAAGTTCTTCAGGGGTGAGTTCAACCAGATTCACGATCATATTATTCGGATCATAGGAAGCAATTATTTCGTTTACACTATTTGAAATACTATTGTCAACTATGCTGTAAACATCCGGTGAATAAATAAGCGCTGAAGATGTCACCATGTCGCCCGCATCAGCAGTTTCACTGACGATAAAAGTTACTGTTATGAGTCCACTTTCGAAGGGAGCAATGGTTCCTAACGACCATGTAATGGAATCATCGTATAATGTATATCCTGCCAGGTCGGCACTCATAAACGACAACAAGGGATCGTATATTAAATTGATTTGACCATTAATAGATGTTGTGCCTATGTTCTGATAGGAGAGGGTATATTTTACAGTTGCACCGGGACGAAACAAATAAATTGGAGTGATATCGATCACCAGAGCATTCATTACGCTGTCGGGTTGAAATCCAAAGTTCCTCAAGGAATCAACCGTATAAAAACTATCGATCACTGTTGTATAATTGGCCGGAACAGAAGTATAATACGGCAGCGTGTCAGAACTGTAGGAGAAGGTATCCAAACTTGTTACTTGAAATGCATAATATCCTGATGAATCACTGAATTCAGTCAAACCTTCGGGAGAAATATATACGGGCTTGTAGGTTAATGGTGGTTCCCCTGCGTCATGCAGTGTATTGGCATTCAGGTCGGCATATAAGGTGCCGGAGATGGTAGAAAAATCCGGTGTAAGCTTTATCAGCCATAAATCATAATTGCCCAAGTTGGGAGCTGTCTTATTTCCTGTGACTATTGATCTGGAAGAACCGGATAATAATACGCCGCCATCATTGGTGATTGTCATGGATGTAAGGTCATCGTCGTTTGTACCACCGAAAACCTTTTGCCAGAGGATATTTCCTGATTCATCAGTTTTGACTATCCAATAATCGTAATCACCATAGGTGTTTGAATTTTTGTCATAACCTATGGATGATGCAGATTTGCCACCCAACATATATCCGCCATCCTGTGCTTGGATAATACACCGTAAATAATCAAGGTTATTACCTTGGATTGTATTTTCCCATACCACTTCACCGGTAGCATTAATCTTCACCACCCAGTAGTCATAGTAATAAATTGAATTTTCAGATTTATCGTACCCTGCGGGCGACTGTGATTCAGCGGCAAGTAAATATCCGCCATCCGCAGTTTTGATTGCATCCACACAATTGTCAAAATGCGTTCCGCCGATCACATTTTGCCATTCGATATCACCGATACTATTAATCTTTATGATCCAAAAATCGGTGACATCAATCATGGGCTCAGTTTTATCGCCTGTGATATCAGAATTGCTGTAACCGCATAATAAGTAACCACCATCATCTGATTGGATAGCTCTCACTAGTTGATCGTCCCAAAAAGCGTAATATTCGCGCTGCCATTCAATAGTTCCTATATTATTTAATTTGTAGACATTGTAATTATATATAAAACTACCTGCCTGTTCCTTGTTTGCACCTAAAATATAACCGCCATCAGGAGTTTGGTTGATACTGCCAACAAAGTCGTCATAACCACCACCAAATACTTTCTGCCATTCGATATGTCCGGTGCTATTGAGCTTAACCACCCAGGCATCCGGATTTCCGTAAGGACCTATCGTATTAGATGTCTTAACACCTGATATATCGGAATTAGAAGTTCCACCAAGTATATAGCCGCCGTCGTCAGTGAGTGATAAATAGTTCAGGTAGTCATCGCCGGAACCACCGATGGTTGTTTCCCATTCGACATTGGCAGCGGAATCTGTTTTAATAATCCAATAGTCGGCACCCCCATAGCTAGGCTCTGATTTATATGCAGAAATACCTGAAAGCGAGCTGGAGCCAAAAATAAATCCATGGTCCGGGGTCATTAATACGATATCTGCTGTTTCGTAATCTGTGCCGCCAATTGTTTTCTGCCAATCCATGGCCAATGACTGACCATACAGGCTGCCACTTGTAACTAGCGCAAGAAGAAATAGGGATTTGAGGTATAAAGTTTTCATGGAAATGGGAGTTGTATGCAAATTTAGGGAAATGTAGGGAAAGGAGGGAATAATTAGGGGATAGAAATGTAGGAGTGTGGAAGTCTGCAAGTG
>JAIBBA010000070.1 GCA_019694895.1 Chitinophagales bacterium | reverse complement strand
AGAATGGCATCCTTCTCCATGAATTCCATTGCGCTAGGGGTAATTCCAGCCTTAAAAATTTCTGCAACAGCGGCACAAGCCTTTACTGCGCTGGGGAATGGGATCAGCAGTAACATATCGCGCTGAGGGTGAGGTATCAGCCGGAGAACGATTTTGGTGATCACCCCAAGTGTTCCTTCGCTGCCTACAAGCAATTGGGTAAGATTATATCCTGTAGCATTTTTCAGCACATTAGCACCGGTCCAAATGATCTCTCCGGTTGGCAATACGACCTCGAGGTTGAGCACATAATCCTTCACCACGCCGTATTTCACGGCTTTGGGGCCTCCTGAATTTTCGGCAATGTTTCCACCTATGAAGCAGCTTCCTCTGCTTGCAGGGTCAGGGGGATAGAATAGGCCTTTATCCCGCACAGCGTTTTGCAAAACTTCTGTTATTACTCCAGGCTCCGTAGTTACCTGCAAATTCCTTTCATCAATATGGAGGATTTCATTGAAACGCTCCATACTCAGGGCTATACCTCCAAAAACCGGCAAGGCACCACCGCTTAGCCCTGTGCGTGCGCCCATGGGGGTGACAGGTATCATATGGTCATTGGCAAACTTCAGGATTTCAGAAATCTGCTCCGGAGTGCGAGGTTTTAAGACAATCTCCGGAGGGAATGAGAGGTCCTCTGTTTCATCACTTCCATATTCCAACAACTGATCATTTCCCAAGAAGGCATAAGCAGCACCAACGATTTCGGTCAGTCGGGCGATATGGGCTGCATTCAGCTTGGTGAACATGAGATCAAAGGTATAAACCTCATTAGAATTGTCATGGAGAATTGCCAACCACCCTGCGTTAGCATTTACTGATGCTTGACATCTGTCAAATTAGGTTCATTCCTCCCAAATGTTTTGCTGATTTAGGAGGAAGGCGTATCTTTAATATTCAAACTACATCAGAAATGAAGAGATTTTTTTACTCCTTACCGGTAGTAGCGCTATTATTTGTGACAGCTACCGCTTTTGGGCAGGCGAAGAAGTACCCATTATTTGAGCACTTCACCCAAGCATCGTGTGGACCTTGTGCTGCACAGAACCCTTATTTCCAGGCAGTATATTATGCCAATGAATCTAACTTACACCATGTTGCCTATCATACCAGCTGGCCGGGCATAGACCCAATGTATGATTTCAACTCAGCTGAAAGCGATGCCATGGTTGATTATTATGGCGTTACCGGCGTTCCTGATATGATTCAAAACGGATCTGATATCGGAAGTCCTGCAGGTGTAACACAAGATATTGTGAACAACCTTTTATCTGAAACAAGTCCGATTCGCATATTGGTAACTGAATCGACAACAGGCACCACCCGCAATGTGCATATAGAGGTGGTAACAGTTGGTACTGTTCCTGCCGGCACATACAAATTGAAAGCTGCCGTTGTTGAGCATATTGTTGATTATGTTACTGCTCCCGGAACAAATGGTGAAACTGAATTTCCAAATGTTTTCCGTGAGTCAATTACAGGAACAAGTGGTGTTGCAATAACACCTGCAGCTATAGGATCAAGTGTTTCATTTGATTACAGCTACGAACTAGATCCAATTTATGTAGACGAAAATATTTATGCATTAGCATGGGTTCAAAATTCATCGACAAAAGAGGTTTTAAATTCAGGTTCTGCAAGTGATCCTGATGTTGAAGTGATTAATACTTCTGCTGCAACATTTGTTCAAGGAACTGTTGGTGGTGCGACACCATTTACAGGAAATATCCTGAATCTGAATGATGCTGAAGGAATGAATATGCATTTTGAATTTGCTGCCGATCAACCCGGCGATTGGTCTGCATCATATACCTATGATGGAACAACCTATACCGGTGCTACTGACGCTTACATTGCCGGAGCAGGTGATAAAGATGTAACGTTTAATATCAACGTAGGAGCATCGGCTGCTATCGGAGAGTATTATTTGACAGTTACCTTCCCTGACAATCCGGAAATCAGTGCACAGGTATTGAGTTATTATGTGATCAGTGGTGTTACTGATCTAGTAGTAAACAATGAAGTAAGTTTCGGCGATGGCTCTGCTTACGGCACTTACGACTGGGAATCGTTGTATGTAGATGGTCTTACCGCCGCAGGTGTTTCCACAGTTGCTGCAACTAGTCACTTCACAATGAAAAAAGGATTCAACAGCGGTGCTTTGGATGGTATAGATAACATTTATTACAATGTTGGATGGACATTCCCCGGACTTGTTGATGATGCCGAAAAAATTGCACAATTGATGGATTTCCTCGATAATGGAGGTAATTTATTTATTTCCGGTCAGGATATAGGATGGGAAGTAAATGAATATGCTGCATACTATCCTGAGGCCGTAGATTTTTATGAAAATTACCTGATGGCAAGTTTTGTAAATGATGCCGCTTCAGGTGCTACTGTATTCAGTCCGGTATTAACTGATGAATGGTATGGTGCGGTTGCTGAAAGTGATATCAGCAAGCCTTATGGAACAACCTATTATTATCCTGAGCAAATCGAACCAAATGGTGTAGACGCAACAAGTGTATTTACTTACAATGCAGGAACAAAAGTTGGTGGTGTGCGTGCGGAAACTTCAGATTTCAAAACTGTATACTTCGGTATTGGTATTGAAATGATAGCTGATGATGCAGTTCGCAATGCAGTAATGGCTGCAACTTATGCTTATTTCCGTGGCGATTTGGAAGGCATTGATTATGATGCGTTGATTAGTGGTTTAATGGGTGGCGCGCAGCCAAATCCTGCAGTAAACAGCACAGTTATTCCAATGACCAATATTAACAGCGATTATCAACTTACAGTAACAGATCTGACCGGCAAAGTGATTTTAACCGATATCGTTAAAGCAGGCACCAGCAGCTATACATTGAATACTGCTGACCTCAGCGCAGGTATGTATCTTTACTACATGAGTTCCGGTAACAGCCGTACTCAAACTGAAAAATTGAACGTTGTAAAGTAATCTTAATACGTCATAAAAGAGTCAGGTACATCAACCTGGCTCTTTTTTTTGCCTATTCTGCACTATTTTTGTAGTATAAACCAACGGAGCACCACAATAAACCGTTAACAATATTATCAACTCTTATCATGAAACTTAGATTACTCCTTACAGTATTTTCGCTGGGCGCATTTGCTGCTTTTGGCCAAATTACGCTCACTCCTTCTACTGCAGAACTGGATGGTGACCCTTCAGTAATACAGGAGATTCACATCGACTTTCACAATGCAAGTGGTGCTAAACAAACGATGACCTGGCTTCGTACTATGAATGATATTCCTGACGAATGGACCACTTCTGTTTGTGATTTTAACTTGTGCTGGGCGCCGACAGCTGATGAGCCCGGTTATTATTTCGATGCGCCAATTGATACAACCGGAACGGTATATGTGAAGTTTGATGCCAGAAATTATCATGATGGCGCCTTTAATCCGATTCCCGGATGCGGAACCGTTGAAGTTCATTTTTTCAGCGTTTTAGACAGTGCTGACAATAATGCGGTAGCCCTTTTCCACGCGCGTTTGGGTGTGAGCGAAGAGGACTGTGGAGTTGATGTAGTTTCATCAGTACTTGACAACAGTTTTGCCATTTATCCCAATCCTGCGGTTAACAATATCAATGTGATAGCTTCCTTCAGTGCAAATATCGCTAAGGTTGATATTGTCAATATCGTTGGTCGGACAGTCAGAACATACGATTGGAATACCGGAAGCGGAAAGATGAGTTTCGATATCAGTGACCTTCCTCAGGGCGTGTATTTTGCTCGTTTAATCGATGAAGCCGGCAAAGTTGTGTATGCTGAAAAGGTATCAGTTCTTAAATAAACAGACTTAGCAAACTCTTTATAGAAGGCTCCATTTGGGGCCTTTTTTTATGCCTATAGGGTTCATTTGGGTGGAATAGTCTGCTACAATTTCAAAAATTTCTACTGGTTTCAAGGCTTTAGAATAAGTCACTTTGCGGTATTCTAAATGCTGTTGTATGAAACGTATCATCTTACTCTTATTGACCTTTTGGGTATTGGGAACCCAGGCCCAGAACATAGCTATCAATACCGATGGCTCTACAGCCGACAATTCAGCCATGCTGGAAATCAAATCCAGTACTAAAGGATTTTTGGTTCCAAGAATGACCGCTGCTCAAAAAACGGCTATTCCTACCCCGGCTACCGGCCTATTGATCTATCAGACCGATGGCTCAACCGGTTTTTGGTATTACAATGGAGCGGCATGGACACAGATTTCAGGATCTGCCGGATGGAGTTTAACCGGAAATGCGGGAACTGTTGCCGGAACCAATTTTATCGGAACCACAGATGATGTTGCCTTGCAATTTAAAATAGACAATACTGTGGCAGGAGGAATCAATAAGAATGGAAACACGTCTCTAGGATACAAATCACTGCAAAACACAACCACAGGCACCAGTAACATTGCTATAGGCAAGATGGCATTAAATGCAAATACTACCGCTTCAGGAATTGTAGCAATTGGCGACTCTTCACTATCGAAAAACGGTACCGGTGCAGCATTTTTATGGGAGGGAGCTAACAATACCAGTGTAGGTAACAGGTCTTCGAAAAACAACACAACCGGTTATGATAATACGGCCATTGGAAGTTATTCGCTTCAGAATAATACAACTGGAGCAAACAACACTGCTTTAGGCTCAAGCGCCTTATACTACACAACAACAGGTAATAATAATCTTGCTGCAGGTTCATATAGCTTGCTTTTTAATACTACCGGCGCATATAATGTTGCAACAGGTCAAAGCGGTATGGTTTCGAATACCACTGGTTCATATAATACCGCCTCCGGATTTGCATCATTATTTAATAATACAACAGCGAATTATAATGTAGCTAACGGCACATATTCAGGATATTACAATACCACCGGCAACAGAAACACTTTTGTTGGTTATGGCGCAGGTTATTTTAATACTACAGGATATCTAAATACTTGTATTGGATCACAAGCAGGCTATTCAACAACAACTGCATTTTCAAATGTATTTGTAGGTGAGCAAGCCGGTTATTCAAATACTACAGGTTATAGCGGGGTTTATATAGGACAGGATGCAGGATATTTTAATACTACAGGCGTAGAAAATACATTTATCGGAACCGATGCCGGCGAAGCAAATACAACAGCAAGTTACAACACCTTCGTCGGCACGAATTCCGGTTTGCTCAACACAACAGGTTATCAGAATACATTTGTTGGTCAGGATGCAGGAAGGGCGAATACAACAGGTATGTGGAATACATTTCTTGGTGAAGATGCCGGATATGCAAACACTACAGGAAATTTCAACACACTGGTTGGTGTAAATGCCGGACAAGCAAATACTACCGGTTCTAAAAACATTTTTATCGGCGTTGGAGCAGGACACGACAACACTACTGCAAGCAATAATATTGTTATAGGAACTGATGCTGCATTATCAGGCACAACCGGAAGCAACAATGTATTTATTGGAACTGAGTCGGCGTATACGAATACAACCGGTTTTGATAATACCTATGTAGGAAATTATGGTGGTAGAAGCAATACAACCGGTTATTATAATGTAGGAGTTGGAAAAAATGTGCTGTATGCCAACTCTACCGGAATTTGGAATACGGCATCAGGTGCATTTTCAATGATGGATAATACTACGGGAAGTTATAATACTGCTTTTGGTATTAACGCACTCAGATATCAAACAACGGCAAATTATAATGTTGCGTTAGGTGCTACATCAATGCAACAAACAACAACAGGAAATCAAAACCTATCGGCAGGTTATGCTGCTTTATTGACAAATACAACAGGAAGTTCAAATGTGGCCTTAGGTTACCAGTCATTATATTTCAATACTACAGCATCATGGAATACAGCCACGGGTTATATGACCATGTATAATAATACAACAGGCAGTGTGAATGTTGCTTCCGGATATAGTGCATTATATAGTAATACTACAGGAACAAACAACGTAGCCTTGGGCTCAAGCGCGCTGATAGGTAACACAACAGGAGCGCGAAACGTTGGTGTTGGCTCAGGAGCAGGAGATCTCAATGACAATAATACAAACTGCACCTTTTTAGGGTATGATGCGGATCAGGCTGTAACAACAGATTTTGATAATTCAACTGCACTCGGCAATGGCTCAAGGATTACTGCAAGCAATCAGGTGCGTGTAGGCAACGCCTCGGTGACTTCAATTGGCGGTTATGTTGGTTGGACAAATATTTCTGATGGTCGAGTGAAAAAAGATGTCACAGAAAATGTACCGGGGTTAGCATTCATCATGGCACTTAAACCTGTTACCTATCATCTAGATATTGATGCCATTAACGACCATTTACATGTTGCAGATTCTGTTCAAAATCTTCAATCTATCGCCGCAAAAAACAAGGTTTTGTATTCAGGATTTATTGCACAGGATGTTGCTGCTGCTGCTAAGCAAATAGGTTATGATTTCAGTGGAGTTGATGCTCCTAAATCGGAGGATGATCTTTATGGTTTGCGCTATGCCGACTTCGTTGTGCCGATGGTAGAGGCAATGCAGGAGCAGCAAAAGCTCATCGAGAAGCAACAGGAGCAAATTGATGCATTAACGAAATTGGTTCAATCCATGCAAAATCACTGATATGCGAATCACCTTATTATTATTTGGTTTGCTATCATGTATAGCAGCGTCGGCGCAATCGCGGTTGACCATGAATGACAATCCATATATTGTAATGAATGGCAGCGTGCAAATGGTAATTGATAATAACAATGCCAACGCGATTACAACAACAGGGAGTGGCGGGAATATTATCAGTGAATCAGAAACAAATATTATCAGCTGGCATATTAATACGGCAACCGGCAGTTATATAGTACCATTCACAACAAGCGATGGTGTAAAAATTCCATTAACAGTGCAAATTACAAGTGCAGGTGCAGGAGCAGGAGTAATTGATTTTTCAACTTATGGCGGCCTGACATGGAATAATGACACCTATAAACCGGGAGAAGTAACCAATATGACCAATATGGGTGTAACCAACAACTCGACAGAGATTATAGATCGATTTTGGATCATAGATGCACATGGATACACTACAAAGCCTTCAGGAAATATTCAATTCAATTATGATGATGCAGAACATCTTGCTGCTGGAAATACTATCAATGAACCGGATTTAAAAGCTGAGCGATATGAACCCGGTACAAATAACTGGGAAGTATTTCCTGTTGGAGGAATAATAAACACAGGAAGCAATTATGTTACAGGTGTTCCATTTAATTCCGGCGATTTTATGCGCACATGGACGCTAATTGATCAAACAACACATTTACTTCCAATTGTGCTTACAAATTTCTCGGCAACCTGTGTAGCAGGAGGTACAAATTTACAATGGACTACAGCTTCTGAAATAAACTCAGATCATTTTATAATAGCGGGAAGCACTGATGGCATTTACTTTGAAGACCTTGCCGACATACAAGCTGCGGGAAACAGTAATACACCAACATCCTATAGTTACACTGCCGACGACAATATGTTCCGGTATTATAAACTTTCTTTGCTGAATACGGATGCAACAATTGAAGAGCTAGGCATTCTTAGCACTAGCTGCAACCAGCAAATTACACCGGAATTTTTTGCCTACTCACCAGCTTCTTTCCAGATTACTGCACAAACTCAGCAGTTGACACCCGGAAATTATGTAATATCGATATTTACATTGCAAGGGCAATTAATAACCGGCAGCAATTTACAGTTAGGTACAGAAGTCGCCACCATGACATATTACGACCAAAGTTTATCTGATGGTATTTATATTGTAGCACTCAGGTCAACCGACAATCCAAAAATCACAATGACTTCAAAAGTGGCCTTGTTTCATTAAATTTTCGATTAGAAACAATATCCATTTTCGGCAATCATTTTATCTGCAATTCTTCTGCGTGCTGCAGTGGTGTTCACTGTGCGATATTTCGTAAAGCGTTTCATCCCGAGTAACATCATGCGCAGTTCATCGCCGGTAGCAAAAGATGCAATGGCGGTTCTGCCTTGTTTATTGAGACGATCTATGCTATCCGTAAAATATACAGCAAGCATATCGCGGTGTATTGACGTGGCATCCTCACCATTCTGAAGGGTGAGTTTCTTAATGCGCAACAACATAGATTCAGCAGTAAAAATCTCATTCATCATATCGGCAGCACACATCAATATTTCCTGTTCATCTTTCAACGCCATCATCAATTTTTGCACTGCTGCCCCTGCAACCATGAAGAATGCCTTTTTCATATTTTCTATAGCTTTCTCTTCTTCATAGAACAGACCTTCACCTGTTTCTCCCAATTCCGGAATACCCATCAATTCTTTTTGCACTGCCATTGCGGGACCAAGCATATCCAATTGCCCTTTCATGACGCGCTTGAGCAACATGTCGACCGTTAATAGTCTATTGATTTCATTCGTCCCTTCGAATATTCTGTTAATCCTTGCATCGCGATATGCGCGTGCAGCGGGATATTCTTCGCTATAGCCATTCCCACCATGGATTTGCACACACTCATCTACTACAAAATCGAGCACTTCACTACCTATTACCTTCAACATGGCGCATTCAATAGCATACTCTTCTGCTGCACCTAGTAGTGCTTTTTCGTGTCCGATACCTTTCGCCAATAATTCCTTTTCTTTTTTGTCGATGTAATCGCTGGTGCGATAGGTAGCACTTAATGCAGCGAAGGTGCGAATAGCCTGCTCACTCAATTTATATTTTATTGCTCCAAACGAAGCGATAGGCACATTAAATTGCATACGTTCATTTGCATATTTAACTGATGTATCAATGAGCGCCTTCGCACCACCAAGTACGCCAACACATAATTTGTATCTGCCTATGTTGAGGATATTAAATGCAATGAGATGTCCCTTCCCAATTTCCCCCAACACATTTTCAACGGGCACAGGCGTATTCTCAAAGAAAATCTGACATGTTGAAGAACCCTTAATACCCATTTTTTCTTCTTCTACACCAATGGTAAATCCGGGGGCACCGCGCTCAACAATGAAGGCAGTGAATTTATCACCATCAATTTTTGCGAACACCGTAAATATATCCGCGAATCCTGCATTGGTGATCCACATCTTTTGTCCGTTGAGGATATAATGTTTGCCGTCTTCACTCAGCACTGCCTTTGTTTTTGCAGCAAGCGCATCACTACCACTTCCAGGTTCTGTGAGACAGTAGCTTGCATGCGTAGTTCCGGCAGCCAGTCCCGGCAGGTATTTTTTCTTCTGTTCCTCTGTACCGAAATACAAAATTGGTAAAGTACCGATGCCACTTTGTGCCCCGTAAGCAACCGAGAAAGCATGTGCAGTACCTGTTACTTCCGTCACAGCAGAGATAGTATTAAAATCTTTTGCAAATCCACCATACGCCTCGGGAATTGGCAAACCCAGTATTCCAATCTCACCGGCTTTAGTAAGCAATGCGGCCATTAAGCCTTCCTCATGCTTGTCGATGCGATCCAAATTTGGCAGCACCTCTTTCTGCACAAAGTCGGTGGTCATCTGCTTGATCATAAGCTGCTCTTCATTCAATTCCTCAGGAATAAAAATGTCTGACGGGGTGGATTGGTGGAGGAGGAATGAGCCTCCTTTTAGTATGAGATTATTTGATGACATATAATTAATTTTTTGGTATCAAGTATCAGGTATCAAGTATCAGGTATTGGTATTTGCCAAAGATGATTCGAGATTATTTAGTTATTTTTAAGTTTGAGTGATTCTTTGAGTTTAAACAATTTTTTTTGGACTAATGATGTCTTTGATAATAGTAATTGAGATTCCTCATTTTTAATAAGGCTTAAACTTTCAGCGATCATTAATTGCGTTTCTAGTTCAAATGAGGACGCATGTGCAATTGACAAGAAATTATCAAAGTCTTTATCTGATTTTCTTCCACACCCTTCTGTAATATTTGAAGGAATAGAAATGGCCGACCTTCTTATTTGTTGCACCAGTCCATATATTTCCTCCTTAGGGAATGTTTTAGTTGTTAAATAAACTTCCTTTACAAGCTCCATGGCATTCTGCCACACAATTAGTGATTTGTAGTTATGCATAAATAATTATTAAGGGTTAAACAAAATATTTTAATTAATCTCTTCTAAACTCTAATATATACATATAAATCCCCTCTTTAAATTTACCATCCCATTATTACCTGATACCTGATACCTGATACCTGATACTTGATACCTGATACCTGATACCTGATACCTGATACCTGATACCTGATACTTGATACCCACTACTCACTACCAATTACAGCACCTCCACCACCCCTGCAATCCCTTGTCCGCCGCCGACGCAGGCTGTGATCATGCCGTATTTTTTGTTGAGGCGTTTGAGGTCGTGGATGATTTGAACTGTTAATTTGGTACCGGTGCAGCCGAGGGGGTGACCAAGGGCTACCGCGCCGCCGTTAATATTTACGATGTCGGGATTTAATCCTGCTTCGCGAATAACAGCCAGTGCCTGACAGGCGAATGCTTCATTTAATTCTATTAAATCAATCGCACTCAGCGACATGCCCGCTTGTTTCAATGCTTTTGGAATTGCCGCAACCGGACCTATCCCCATGATATGCGGTTCAACACCAACAGAGGCACAACTAACCATGCGGGCAATAGGTTGAAGATTTAATTCTTTAACCATTTTTTCACTCATCACTATTACAAAAGCAGCACCATCGGAAGTTTGTGAAGAATTACCTGCAGTTACTACGCCTTTAGCTGCAAATACGGGTTTTAGTTTCGCCAGCGCTTCCACAGTGGTATCTCGACGCGGACCTTCATCAGTATCAACAGTAATATTTCGTTCTGCGCGCTTATTTTTTTCATTTACATATATTTCTTTGACGGCTATTGGTGCTATACCGGTTTTGAAGAAACCTTTGTCAATAGCTTCTGTTGCTTTTCTATGCGAGTGAAATGCGTAGGCATCTGCATCTTCACGAGAAATATTAAATTCTTTTGCAACATTTTCGGCAGTAAGTCCCATGCCGATAAGATATTCGGGATGTTCAGCAGCAACTTCATAATTTAAAGAAGTCTTCCAACCGGCAGTAGGCACCAAACTCATACTTTCAGTGCCGCCGGCGATAATACAATCGGCCATGCCGCTTCGAATTTTTGCTGTGGCGATAGCAATTGCTTCTACCCCACTTGCACAATATCTGTTGATGGTAATACCGGCAGTTGATTTATCCAATGCGCGCATGGCAATTTGTCGGCCAATTTGCAATCCCTGTTCTGCTTCGGGCACAGCGTTGCCGACTATACAATCTTCGATGCGCGATTTTTCCAATTGTGGAATTTGTGCCAGCAACTGCGTAATTACCTGAACGGCAATATCATCCGGGCGCATAAATCGGAACATGCCACGGGGCGCTTTTCCAACCGGTGAACGGAGTCCTGCAACTATATATGCTTCTGTCATAATTTTCTTTTTATTGATTGAATTAATTGCGCAATGGCTTTCCGGTTTTTAATATATGTTGCATGCGCTCTAATGTTTTTCTTTCGCCAAGCAAAGAAAGGAATGCTTCTCTTTCAAGGTCGAGTAAATATTGTTCATTTACTTCGGTAGGCATGCTGAGGTCACCACCGCTAATTACGTAGGCAACTTTCTTAGCAATTTTTTCATCGTATTCAGAAATGTATCCCGACATACGCATAGATGCTATTCCGACATAAAAACTTCCGAGTGCAGAGCGACCCAATACTCGAATATCTGATTTGGGTTTAGGTTGCACATAACCAGCATCAGCCAGAGACAGCACTTGTTTTTTTGCTTCTGCAATTAATCGCGCACCATTTATTACTTCTTTATCAATACCATTGCGCAAGAGTCCAAACTCAAAGGCTTCACGTGCACTAGTTGCAACCTTTGCCATTGCGATATTCAGACTCATTTCCTGTAGTGTAGGAATTTCAATATCACCTTTGAAATATTTTTCACTTGCGCGCAATGCCAATTCCTTGGTACCTCCACCTGCAGGAATTAATCCGGCGCCAACTTCAACAAGTCCGATATATGTTTCTGCAGCGGCCACGGCTACATCGGCATGCATAGTCATTTCGCAGCCACCACCCAGGGTTAATCCGTGAGGAGCAACGGCTACCGGAATTCCGGAAAAGCGAATGCGTGCAACTGTATTTTGAAAAACGCGAATGGCCATATCGAGCTCATCAAATTCCTGTTCAATGGCAAGCATTAACATCATAGCAATATTTGCTCCTGCCGAAAAATTTGCTGCATCATTTCCAATTACCAGACCGCGATAATTCTTTTCTGCAATGTCGATTGATTTTTGAATGCCTTCCAAAATCTCACTTCCAACTACATTCATTTTAGTATGGAATTCGAGATTCAAAATGCCATCGCCGATATCATGTAAAGTAGCTCCACTGTTTTGCCATACCGGTTTTTGTGCACGATAATTATCAAGGATGATGAATGCATCCATTCCCGGGATAAGCACATATCCTCCGGAACGAGCGTCATAATATTTGCGTTTACCGTTTTCAACCAGATAGAAACTTTTACATCCCTTTTGCAACATTTCCTTCACCCAGGAAGCAGGAGCAGTTCCGTGTTGCTCCATCCATGCGACGAATTTTTCCACGCCGAGGACATCCCATATTTCAAATGGTCCCAGTTCCCATCCAAAACCTGCACGCATGGCATCATCAATCTTATATAGTTCGTCAGCTATTTCAGGGATGCGATGTGAAACATATTTAAAAACGAGTGCATTCAGTTTATTATAAAATTCTGATGCCTTATCGCCTGTTGCATGTAATGTGCGAATACGATCTTTTAGATTATCGATAGGTTTCGCCGCATCCAGCGCTGCAAATTTTGCTTTTGTGGAGGGCTGATATTCAAGCGTATTTAGATCGAGAGTTAGAATTTCACTTTGTCCTTGCGCATTTTTCACTTTCTTAAAAAATCCTTGTCCGGATTTATCGCCCAGCCATTTGTTTTCAACAAGGGTATTGATGTACGCCGGAATTTGGAAGATATCGCGGCTTTCATCATCGGGACATGCGGCGTAAGTATTTTGTGCCACTTTCACGAAGGTATCTATGCCCACCACATCAGCAGTGCGGAAGGTGGCAGATTTAGGTCGGCCGTAAATTGGTCCTGTAAGTGCTTCTACCTGAGCAATAGAGAATTGCATTTCTTCCATTACTTTAAGAACAGCCATCATGCCAAATACACCAACGCGATTTGCGATAAATGCGGGAGTGTCTTTACAAAGCACAGTGGTTTTCCCAAGATAACGATCACCATAATTCATGAGGAAATCAATCACACTTTTTTCTGTATCCGGGCCGGGAATTATTTCCAGCAAACGGAGATAGCGCGGCGGATTAAAAAAATGTGTTCCACAAAAATGGCGACGAAAATCTTCGGATCTGCCTTCACTCATTAATGCGATTGGAATACCTGAAGTGTTAGACGTTACCAGTGTTCCTTGTTTGCGATGTTTATCCACCTTTTCAAACAGCTGCTGCTTGATTGTCAGATTTTCCACTACCACTTCCATCACCCAGTCGCAGTCGGCAATGCGCTCCATATCATCATCAAAGTTTCCCGTGGTAATTCTCTTCAGCACTTTTTGTGAATAAACCGGAGATGGATTTTGTTTAATTGCGGCTTGCAGACTGTCATTTACAATTTTATTTCGGAAGGCAGGTTGTTTCAATTGCTCTTCCGTTGCTTGTAATGGCACGATATCGAGCAGGAGGACTTCAATGCCAATATTTGCAAAATGACAGGCAATCCGACTTCCCATAACGCCGGAACCGAGGACTGCAATTTTTTTGATAATTCTGTTCATAACATTTATTCTTCGAGGAGCATTTTTATTAATCTTATCAAATGCTTTAATGTTGTTTATTTTATATTACTTCAGCAATGCTGCTTTACTGCCTACTTTGAATTTCTCCGTAATCATTTGATGTGCTTTGTCCAGGTAAGTGCGGTCGTTATATATGCGCATCAACATGGCTGCGCCTTCAATAGCACAAATTGTTTCACCGGCAAATATGGTTGCAGCTTCCTTGCTGTATTTATCTGAATAGATATGCGTAAGTGCATTTGTCCAGTCGTCGAAGAAAGCGCGAATCGGAGCACGGAATTCAGGAACTACATCATTTGTTTCCATTGCAATATTTGCCATGAGGCAAGCGCCATCGCCATTGACAAATACTTCAATGCTTTTTTCTCCGAGCATATTCAATCGTTGTTCGGCGGTAAGGGCATCATTAAATGCATGAATAAATACTTTGTCGCGATAATAATTGCGGAGCACCTCCAGCACTTCGCGCATGAGATCCTCCTTGGATGAGAAATAGTGATAGATACTCCCCTTCAACAGACCACAAGCAGTTCCGATATCAGACATGGTTGTTTTGTGATAACCCTGAGTACGGAACAAGTTTAGCGCTTGTTTTATGAGCTCGCCCCTATCAATTTTTTTAACCGGCATAGGACAAAGATATATGGAGATTTCATTTAACCAAACGTTTGTTTGGTTAAATTATTATAAAATGTCTCGGTTTGTGCCGAAAAAAAGCTCTGCCTGTGGGTGTAAGCGCTTTTACGCTTGGGTTTGGGGCAAAAAAAACCGGCTTTCCTGTCAAGAAAGCCGGCACCTTATATTGATACGTTGTAAATCCGGATCAGTTTTTCACAAAATGAACCGATTCCACGCCTGTATCATCAGTGAGATACAAGGTTGCATCGGTAACTTCTTCTACCAACCAGCCATGATTAAGCACATCCATTTCCGTATTTCCACCAATTGAAATAGTAACTTTTTTATCATACACCGGATCATTTTCATTCTCAATAGACCAAGTGCCGGTATAAGTATCAGTACCATCTGTAGCGGTCAGATCGCCATTGCTCGTAAATTGAAAGATATAATTTTCGTATACCGTTCCTTCACCTGCAATATCTATGAAGGTGGCCACTTTGTAAGAACCCGGAATTATATTTTCCGCATCAGAAACGGAAAGAATAAATGTGTCTGTCTTTGTGCATGCACTTAGCAATATCATTGCAGTTGCAACGCCGGCAATTAGAAAGCTTGAGGTTCTCATA
>JAIBBA010000190.1 GCA_019694895.1 Chitinophagales bacterium | reverse complement strand
TATAACGAGCTAATGGATAAATTGCTTGTTTTGAGGAGGTTTCTTTAACTACGATGATAAGCTCATCCAGGTAAAAGAAGACGAACAGATCACTCACCAACCGGGTTTCTGGGATGACCCGAAAAATGCGGAAGTGGTCCTCAAGCGAATCAAGATCAACAATGTATGGATCAACAGTTATAACGAGGCGCAACAAGCAGTTGATGACCTTGGTGTGCTGTATGAATTCTCGCAAATGGGCGAGGCTACCGAAGAAGAAGTAGACGCTCAGTTTGCAAAAACGAAAGAGCGGTTGGAGGAATTAGAGTTTACATCCACCCTCACCGAAAAAGAAGATGCCTTACCCGCTATTCTCACCATTAACGCAGGTGCCGGTGGAACCGAAAGCTGCGATTGGGCGAGTATACTATATCGCATGTACATGATGTGGGCCAACAAAAAGGGCTTCACAGTAAATGAATTGGATTTTCAGGCCGGTGATGTTGCAGGAATTAAATCAGCGTCTTTAGAAATAGATGGTGAATTTGCCTACGGATTGCTGAAGGGGGAAAATGGTGTGCATCGTTTAGTGCGCATCTCACCATTCGATGCCAATGCGAAGCGACATACTTCATTTGCTTCCGTGTTTGTTTCGCCAATGATCGATGACACGATAGAGATTAATATTTCTCCGAGCGACCTTACATGGGATACCTTCCGAAGTGGTGGTGCAGGTGGACAAAACGTAAACAAGGTGGAAACTGCAGTTCGCGTTACACACCTTCCAACAGGGATTGTAGTTTCTTGCCAGGTTAATCGTACGCAAGGACAAAATCGCGAACTTGCTATGCAGATGTTGCGCAGTAAGTTGTATGATCTCGAAATGCAAAAGCGTCAGGAGGTGAAAGATAAAATCGAAGGCACCAAGAAAAAGATCGAATGGGGAAGCCAGATCCGAAACTATGTATTGCACCCGTATAAACTCGTGAAAGATGCCCGCACCGGTCACGAGACAGGCAATGCACAAGCCGTTCTGGATGGCGACCTGGATGATTTTATCAAGGCTTACCTGCTGGCAGAATAATTTCAGTTTAACAAGCTTTAATAGTGACATGTACATCTTCGTGTTACCTTTATTGCATAATTACTTGCATTGTCGCCAAATCGCTTACAGCTGGTTGTAATTTCAGCACTGAGTTTTAGTTTGTGTTTCGCCACGAAAGCATCCGCACAGATCAGCTGCACCTTTGCAGTAGTAGATGCGGCCGACGGAAATCCGCTGCCCGGTGCTGTTATTGAAATCCCTGCCATTACTTATGTCAATGCGACAGACGATAATGGTTATTTGCATGTTACCCAACTGCCTTCGGGAAAGTTCAGTCTGCATTGCTCAATGATATCTTATCAACCTCTTGATACGATAATACAACTTCAGCATGGAGCCGGTGATACAGTCGTTTTTTCGATGTATAGCGCTCTTGAACATCTGGAAGAAGTAAACATCAGCAGCACGAGAACAAATGCACGCATCGAAGATGATCCTACTCGTATTGAAGTACTCGGACTCGAAGAAATGGGTGAAGAGAGCACGCTGGTGCCAACAGGTATAGGTAGCATTTTGGGAGATCTGGCCATTATTACCATACAGCGAACTTCCGTTTCCACAGGTAATGATGAAATTCGCATGGCAGGGATGGATCCACGATACACCCAGATGCTGCGCGATGGGCTTCCACTGTATTCAGGAGCCTCCGGTGGACTCGGCGCACTCGATATCCCCCCACTCGATCTTCAGCAGGTGGAAGTGATAAAAGGAAGCAATTCAACATTGTATGGCGGCGGAGCAATTGCTGGTTTGATAAATTTTGTATCCAGAAAACCAACAAAAGATCTGGTGATAGATGGTGTATTAAATATGACATCTCTTCTGGGGTCGCATGCCAGTGTTTTTTCAGGTAAACAATTCGAACAATTAGGATACACCTGCTTTGCAGCAGCTACTATCAATCAGCCGGTAAATGTGAAGTCTGACAACTATTCCATCATCCCACAAGAACAACAGTTCATCGTGCATCCACGTATTTTTTATACATTGCATGAATCAACTAAACTGGATGTTGGATTTCAATGGAATCACGATAAACTCAATTCTGGTTTCATGGACAGAGCCTACCATCTGCAGGAAGGTGGCTATTATGCATATAATATTGCCGACCGTTTCGTGGAAGATATCACGATCACACACAAGTGGAATGCAAAAAGCACCTTGACATTCAAATCAGCGCTAAGCACATTTTCCAGAACACAGGATGTGCATACTACAGATACACTGGCAACCCCATTTTTCAGTCTACAGGAAATGAATGGCTACACAGAATTATCAAATGCTTTTCATTGGGGATCACATACATTCCTTGCTGGATACAATTTCCTGTTCGAACAGTTCGACCCAGGGAATGAAGGATTGCAATTATCAAAGACAGCACAATACACACAAGGCATTTTCTTACAAGACGACTGGCATATAAGTGAAAAATTCACATGCGAGATCGGCCTGAGGGGCGACGTGCATAGTGTGTATGGGTCAGCTGTTCTTCCCCGCATCGCCCTGTTTTATAAGCCTGCTAAAGATTGGAGTTGCAGGATCAGTGGTGGCAGTGGATACAAAACACCAAATGCGCTCGATCTTTCTGAACCGGCCAAACAACTTGTTACACCGGTTACATCCCTTCATTTAGAGCGTTCTGAAGGTGTGAATGCTGATGTAAATTTCCATCGCCTGCTCAATGACCATATATCTCTAGAATGCAATCAAGCATTATATTATATCATGTTACAGCATCCATATGCACTACAGACAGATGACCCTGAAAATTATGTGGTGGTGAATGATGCCGGTGATGTCACAAGTATCGGATCTGACACATATATCAGATTGGAGATCGATGAAATCGAATGTTATCTTGGATATAATCACACCATCGCGCAAAAACAACAAGCGATAAATATCTATTTACCCTTTTATCCCCATGATAAATTATCCGGCGTATTAGCCTACGATAATGATACTTGGCGCATGGGTATAGAAGCCAGCTATCAAGCGAATCAATATCTTTCAGATCAAACCAAGGCACCTGATTATCTATTTATGGCTGCAATGATCTCAAGATCGCTCGGGCATTTCCGTTTGACTTTGAATGGTGAAAATCTCACCAATGCCATCCAGCAAAATTTAACGGATATTCCTATCGTTAGCGGTTCGCTTTTAGAACCTACTTTCTCTGATATTTGGGCACCAATTGAAGGCATCACGATAAATGCCTCATTGAAATATACATTCTGATCAATCTCTGCGGATCAAGGTGAATTTTTTTGCGGTGAATATCTGCTTGCGAAATACAAATATTTCAAACCAGCTCCACACTCGGATATGCCATTTTTCATGCTTTAATGGTGGCCGATTATAGTGTTTTTGCGACTTCCCGTTATTTAGCAAATGCCCCCAGTCAAAGGATTTCACACGTTCGGCCATTACGGCAGGATGCGTGTCCTTAAAGGGAAATTTCCTACCAACCGGGCCGTAATCAAACATCGCCGCTTTGTAGTTTGCATCTGTTTCCGCTTGCCCGTGATGCAGTGTATTGGCAAACTGCTTCTTGCGCATCATAAAATCCGGTGGTCGCACCCAGCCGTAGTGATAAATGTGCGCTTGTGCCGGAGCCACTTTTAATTTAAATACGTTTTCCTTCTGTCTGAAATTGCGCATATCAAATCCCGGTATCCTGCGAAATCCCTGTGCATCACCATAGGAAAAAATATCCTTGCGATTCTTCACCATGCGTATTTCCTGTGCATACGCGCTGTGCGATCTGTTGATATGCGCATAATCAGCCCAGAAATGATAATAGTCGAACAATAACCCTTCCACCTCCGGATCATCAGCATATTTCTCGCACTGCTTTCTGATGGCATCCAGGTCTTTTTCATGCACAACTTCATCACCTTGGATATAAAACAACCAGTCACCGGTACACGCTTTCATTGCCACATTGGTCTGCTGGGCATAAATGGTTGCCTTGGGATATGTTTCGGTATCCCAAACGGTATGCAATATCTTGATCTTGGGCGACTGTATACTTTCGATCAATGCAATCGTGCCATCACCGGGCGCGTTGTCACCAACAGCAATCACAAATTCATCAACGAGAGGTAAAATGGAAAGTATAGATTCCTTCACCGGATAAAACAATCTATCGGCATTGCGCACAAAGCTAAATCCGCTGATGGTTACCTTTTCTGCCATGTGTAAAATGTTGCGCGTGAATTATTCCGATTCCAGACATGCCAACAATGCCTCGAGGTCTTCGATCTTATATTGGTCCTGTGGTTTTTTGATCAAGGAAATCAAATGCCTGATATACTCTGCCAACACAGCCTTATTGGATGCCGGCTTGAAATATTTTTCGTCAGAAGGTATCTCCAACTTACTGAGATATCCCTTTATCTC
>JAIBBA010000189.1 GCA_019694895.1 Chitinophagales bacterium | reverse complement strand
CCCGGAAAACAAAACGGCAATCCGGTGAATGTGCGCATGACACTACCTATTAAATTTCAGACACTTGATTAAATCGAGATCAATCGCTGACATAGAAGCCCGGGAATTATTCCGGGTTTCTTTTTTTTGTAGCAGGGCGAAATAATTATTCGTGAATTCCGAGTTTACGGCAGGCGATTTCGGAAGCTTTTTGTTCTGCGCGTTTTTTAGAATAGTCGACATTCTCTGCAATGAGTTCTGCATTGAACATCAGTCCCATTTTATACATGCGTTTTCCTTTTTGTTCATGCTCTTCGATAAGCTCGAAGCGTATTTCATGACCATTTTTCTGAGCCCATTCGATGATTTTACTTTTGAAGTTCACCACCAAACTTTCAAGTTCATCAATTTCGTAGTGCGGGATCAATATTTTATGCATAAAGAAGTGGTAAGCCTTAGCATAACCGGCATCCACATATATAGCACCTACCAATGCCTCGAGCGCATTTCCTAATACATTACTTTTAGTGAGATCGGTACCGCCTTTGCGCACCTGCATCATTTCACCGAGACCGATTTTTAATGCAACGCGATTGAGTTGTTCACGGCTTACGATCTTGCTGCGCATTTCGGTAAGGAAACCTTCGCTTTTGAATGGATATTTCTTGAACAGAAAATCTGCTATCACCAGATCGATCACAGCATCACCGAGCAATTCAAGTCGCTCATTATTGGCATGAACCGAATTATGGATAGAAGCGTGTTGAAAGGCAAGCTTGTATACCGCATGGTTAATGGGAGTGATGCCCGTAATGCTTTTCAGCTTACGACAAAACACCTGTTCATTTCCCAGGTAACAGTTGTAGATTTTACGAAATCCCGATAGCAAGCAATCAGTTACTCAATTTTTTAAATATCACCGAGGCATTATGACCGCCGAAGCCGAAGGTGTTGCTGAGAACAGCATTTAGTTCGCGGTTTTGTGCTTTATTGAAGGTTAAATTGAGTCGGGTATCGAAAACGGGATCATCCGTAAAGTGGTTGATCGTAGGAGGGATTACGCCATTGTTCAGCGCCATGATACTGGCAATTGCTTCAATAGCGCCCGCGGCACCAAGCAGGTGGCCCGTCATTGATTTTGTTGAGCTGATATTAATTTGATATGCATGCTCACCAAAGATGCTTTGTATGGCTTTGATTTCCTGTGGATCACCGATAGGCGTGGAAGTACCATGCACATTGACATACTGAATATCTTCAGCTTTCAAATTGGCATCACGGAAAGCATCGCGCATTACCAATTGAGCGCCTAATCCATCAGGGTGAGGAGCAGTCATATGGTATGCATCGGCACTCATACCGCCACCGGCATATTCGGCATAAATGGTTGCCCCGCGGCGAACGGCATGTTCATATTCTTCGAGGATTAACGCTCCGGCTCCTTCACCCAACACAAAGCCATCGCGATCTACATCGAAAGGGCGTGATGCTGTTTGCGGACTGTCGTTGCGTTCGCTAAGCGCTTTCATGGCATTAAATCCACCGACACCTGCAGCGGTAACTGCAGCCTCCGATCCGCCGGCAACAATCATGTCGGCACGGCCAAGTCGGATACAGTCGGCAGCAATGATAAGAGAATGTGTACTGGAAGCACAAGCAGATACCGTAGCGAAATTCACCCCTCTGAAACCATAGCGAATCGAGATCATGCCTGCGGCGATGTCACTGATCATCTTTGGAATAAAGAAAGGGTTGAAACGCGGAGTACCGTCGCCTTTGGCAAAGTAGGAAACCTCTTCTTCAAAGGTTTTGAGTCCTCCGATACCACTGGCCCAGATAACGCCTACGCGGTCTACATCCACGGCAGAAGCGTCGACACGTGCGTCTTTCACCGCTTCCTCCACTGCCGCCATGGCATAATGCAGGAATGGATCCATACGACGTACCTCCTTCTTGTCGATTACGGATGTAGGGTCGAAGTTTTTTACTTCGCAGGCAAATCGGGTCTTGAAGTTAGTGGCGTCAAAACGGGTAATAAAATCAGCACCGCTTTTGCCGGCCACCAACCCCTCCCAATACTCATGTACAGAGTTGCCAACAGGCGTCAGAGCCCCTAATCCGGTAACTACAACTCTTCTCAAAGCCATGAGACGGATCTAAATTACTTAACGTGTTCTTCCAGGTATGCAATAGCGTCACCTACAATGGTGATACCTTCAGCCTGTTCGTCAGGAATAGAGATGTTGAATTCTTTTTCGAATTCCATAATCAACTCAACTGTGTCGAGTGAGTCAGCACCCAAGTCATTGGTGAAGCTGGCTTCCGGAACTACTTCGCTCTCGTCAACGCCCAGTTTGTCAATGATGATCTTCTTTACTTTTTCTGCAATTTCAGACATTGTATTTAGGTTTTAATAGCACTCCCCCTTTAAGGCTTTTCGGAGTGGTTGTTAAAAAATAAAGTGCAAAGATAAGGCAATACCCGTTGATTGTGCAAGTCAGATGTATATCAATAATGCATAGGCTTGTTACCTTTGAGCTGTGAATTGCAGCTTGTGGCCCGGCGGAAACTGAAAATAGACCCTGACTTTGACTTCCTGTTGGCCGGTTTGGCCACGCCATTGCAGGATTATCGCCTGGCATGGTGGATCAATAAGGTGCTACATAAAGAGCTGTCGAGGGTCGACGATTTGGTGGTGACAGACGCTGAAACCCGCCGCCAGACGTCGTTTGCGCGCTTCGATTATCCCGAAGAGCTCACCCGAACGGTGTTTCACTTGCTGCAAAACCGCGTAGGATCAGCTTACCTGATGCCGGAATTGAAGGAGTTTGATTACCTCCTGATGATCAAAGGCAGCTATTACCGGACTAAACAGGCAGGTATCCTGAAAAAATTACGCGAAATCGAACAAATGCAGGCTTCGGTGTTTATAAATCCTGAAAACCTACGTTCCAGGAACCACCTGATTATCGAAACAAAGATTGCAGGATGGTAAATTTTGATAACAGGCACGACTATATAATATGAAGAGAGGACATAACAAGACAAAAATCATCGCAACACTGGGCCCTGTGAGCGCAAACCCGGAAATGATCAGGAAGCTCATACATGCAGGGGTTGATGTATTCAGGCTCAATTTTTCACATGGCACCCACGAACTCCACAAGCAAACGATAGCACTCATTAAGGAGGCTAACCGCGAGCTCAATACCCATGTGAGTATACTTGCCGACTTACAGGGACCAAAAATTCGTCTCGGCGAAGTTTTACCATTGACAGTATTAAAAGACGGCGATATTTTTCGATTTACTACACATCCGCAAATCGGTAATAAGGAAGTAGCCTATATCACTTATCCAAATTTTCCTAAAGACGTGAAAGTTGGTGAAACAGTGCTCATCGACGACGGGAAAATTGAATTAAAAGTACTGGAAACAAATAATCACGATACCGTTGTTACTAAGGTGGTGTTCGGCGGACCGATATCTTCAAAAAAAGGTGTCAATCTACCTGATACACAAGTATCCATTCCATCGCTTACAGAAAAGGATCATGCCGATTTAATGTTTGCGTTGGGTGAAGGCGCCAATTGGATAGCATTGTCGTTTGTGCGCAAGGCTGAAGATATTATTCATCTGAAAAATATTATTCGTCATCACGGTTATCACTCGCGCGTAATTGCAAAAATTGAAAAACCGGAAGCCTTAAAAAATATCGACGAAATCATTGATGCTACTGATGCCATCATGGTAGCACGTGGTGATCTTGGTGTTGAAATGCCCGTAGAATTGGTACCGTTCACACAAAAAGATCTTTGCAGAAAATGTTTAGCGAAAGCGACACCGGTAATCATCGCCACTCAAATGATGGAAAGCATGATAGAACATCCGCATCCAACACGTGCCGAGGTGACAGATGTTGCCAACGCCGTGCTCGATGGTGCCGATGCCGTAATGCTGAGTGCTGAAACTGCTGCTGGAAAATTTCCCGAGAAGGTAATTAAAACCATGGTGCGTATTGTAGAGCAGGCAGAGAAAGAAAGTGTTGTTTATGATCGACGTCACATTCCGGATAAGCGCTCCAAAACATATTTGAGCGATGCGATTTGTTTTAATGCATGCAATATTGCTGCCGAAGTACATGCCGCAGCAATTATGGGTATGACAAAAACAGGCTATACTGCCTTTATGGTTTCCAGTTGCAGACCCAAATCACGTATTTATATTTTCACCAATAATCCGGAAGTTGTAAATATTTTAAATCTGCTCTGGGGAGTAGAAGCATTTTTCTACGATGGTATGCGTGGAACGAATAATACTTTCAGAGAAGTGCAACAACATTTAGTAGAACAAGGCAAGCTCAAACAGGGAGATACCGTTATCAACCTTGGCACCATGCCGGTGAAAGAAATGGCGCGGACAAATACATTGAAGATTTCACAGATTTTATAATAATATAATAGCGGGATTTTAAGGCTTGCACATCACGCTCGGTTTCGACCGCATGCGGAGGAGGAGTTTCATGTTATCGGAA
>JAIBBA010000188.1 GCA_019694895.1 Chitinophagales bacterium | reverse complement strand
CGATGTTTTGCTCCCCTTCATTCACCGCCAAAATTGTGCCATTGGTCGAACATTTGGCTTAACATACGACTTACTGCTTGCGAATAAACGCCCGTCGGGGATACATTTGCTTAAAATTGATTGATATGCAGATCGTTGACAATCCGGACCAGAAGACCCCTCCTGCTTCCGAACCAAGAGAACCCGTTCGCCAAAAAAGGTTTTACCTCACAGGAACGGCATTGCTGGTTCTAGGTATTATTTACTTCCTCCAAAAAGCGACAAACCTTGAAACACCACTTGATTTCATCAGCTGGGAATTGATATTGATCATCACCGGTGTTTACATTGGCGAGAAACACAATTTCACCGGTGTGTCATGGTTGATATGCATAGCCATTGGCACCTGGTTTTTACTTGATTCATATATACCCACTGTCAATCTCCGATATTATTTTGGACCCATCATTCTAATTGCCATCGGTGCGTATTTATTGTTTGGCGATAGAAGAATACGCTACCGTCGCAATAAATATCGCAATTACGGTCGCCCCTACACGAAGGAACAAGGATTTGCCGCTGACAACAGTGCCTCTGATGATTATATTGATGTTGTTTCAGTATTCGGCGGTGTAAGCAAACAGATGTTTACCAAACAATTCAAAGGTGGCGAAGCGACAAGTATTTTCGGCGGCACAGAAATTAATTTGATGCAGGCCGATTTCGAAGGGAAGGCAGTATTGGAACTTACTCAAATTTTCGGCGGATGCACACTGATAATCCCTGCTCACTGGGATTTAAAAACTGAGGTGGTTTCTATATTCGGTGGTGTTGAAGACAATCGTCGCGGCAACACTACGCTTATAGATCATAAGCGCGTATTATTATTGAAAGGAACATCTATTTTTGGCGGGATAGAGATTAAAAGTTACTGATACTAACTTTCATGTCGACAAAACGCATACCTGTAAACAAGTACGCAACTCCTTTTTTATTGAGTTGGTTTATTTGGTCATGCGGTTATGCGGGTTTGCTAAAATATCTGGGCGCAAATCTTTCAATAGCCGTCATCGACAGCTTAGTATTTAATGGTGCCTTATTGTTATGTGCAATTCTACAAGTGGTAGTGCTGCAGTATTATTTCCCGAAGCAAAATAAAACGAGTTATGTATTAGTTGTTTCACTTATTGTCAGCACCATAGTAACTGCCTTCAGCACATTTATTATGTCGCAGTTTCCCGAGCAACAGTTTACGATTGAGGCACAGCAGGATGTTTATATCAGCTACACACATATTGCTATTCCGCTGCGATTCAGTCTGGCATTTTTATTGGCTGCCTGTATTGCCATGATTAATATTTTGTTCTTTACACTACAAGAAGAAAAATCGACTGTGCAAAGAAAAATTGAAGCTGAACAGCTTGCCCGTGAGGCGGAATTATTCCAATTGCGCAGTCAGTTGCAACCGCATTTCTTATTTAACAGCTTGAATTCCATCAGTGCATTAGCAGGCAGCAAACCTGAAGAAGCTCGACGTATGATACAACAGCTATCAGATTTTTTGCGAGGCACAATAAAAAAAGATAACAGTCAGCTCATCACACTTGAAGAAGAAATAAAACATCTTTCACTATATCTCGATATCGAGAAAGTGCGGTTCGGACATCGCTTGCAGACGAATATTGATTGCCCTGATGATTGTTATAAATTAAAAATACCATCATTATTATTGCAACCTGTTCTTGAAAATGCAATAAAATTCGGATTGTATGATACGCTTGAAGAAGTAAGTATCGACATACGAGCAAGATATGATGAGCCATATCTTAAGGTGGAGATTACCAATCCTTTTGATAAGGACACACAGCCTGCAAAAGGGACGGGGTTTGGTTTACAGGCTGTGAGCAGAAGATTATATTTGCTGTATGCCAGGACAGACTTACTCCAAACAAGCTCTGAGCAACATATTTTTAAAACTGTAATTACCATTCCGCAATGAATCCGATAAAAGTCATTATTATCGACGACGAGCCCTTAGCACGCAGTATCGTAGCAGAATATATTGCTTCGCATAGTCAGTTAACCATAGTTGCAGAATGTGGCGATGGATTTGAGGGTGTGAAGGCAATTGCTCAGCATCAACCGGATTTGATTTTCCTTGATGTGCAGATGCCAAAAATAAATGGATTTGAAATGCTCGAGCTTCTGGAGGACAAACCGGATGTTATTTTCACAACGGCATTTGATGAATATGCGATAAAAGCATTTGATATTCATGCCATCGATTATTTGCTCAAGCCATTTAATAAAGAGCGATTTGATGCTGCAATATCGAGATGGCAGTCGATGCGTGGAACGAAAACAGCAACTACTCTTTCAACGGAAGAAATAATTCCCGCAGAGCAACAGCCTCAGCGAGTTGTTATCAAGCTCAACAATAAAATCAAGATCATACCATTTTCCGACATTCATTTTATTGAAGCTGCTGAGGACTATGTGATGATACATACCGGTGAAGGCCGGTATATGAAGCATAAAACAATGACCTTTTTCGAAAAGGCATTGCCTGCAAATCAGTTTGTGCGTTGTCATAGGAGTTATATTGTTGATGTGCAACAAATCAATCGACTGGAGGCCTATGAAAAGGATTCACAAATCGCGATTCTAAAATCCGGCGCTAAAGTACCTGTGAGTAAAAGTGGGTATATAAGGCTTAAGCAGGTTTTGGGAGTGTGAGGGAATCCCGCTTGGGCGGGATGTCGCTGCGCTCCATGTGGGAATGTATCCGAAATTTGTATCAGGTATCAAGTATCAGGTATCAAGTATCAGGTATCAAGTATCAGGTATCAAGTATCAAGTAAAAATTCACGAGTCACGATTCACGATTCACGATTGGTAGTGAGTAGTGAGACCCAAATAGATCTGCAACTTCGTTGCATAGATTGAACTTTGTTTTAGAATAAAATTACTCCCTCTCCCTTTGGGAGAGGGCCGGGGTGAGGGCACTCACCCGCCCGCCTAAACGGCGAGGTAAACTCACCCACTCACCCACTGACCCACTGACCCACTGACCCACTCACCCACTCACCCCCTCTCTCCTCTTTCCTCTCTCCTTTCTCCTAAAAAAAAAGAGCCCCAATCGGAGCTCTTCTTTTAATAATTAGCCTAAGTATAATGCGGACTAAACGATAACATTACATCATTCCATCCATTCCTCCGGGCATTCCGCCGCCCATTGGTTCTTTCTTTTCAGGTTTATCTACGATGGTGCATTCGGTGGTGAGGAGCAGACCTGCAATTGAGGCTGCATTTTCGAGTGCAACACGTGTTACTTTCACAGGATCGATAACACCTGCTTTGAGAAGGTTTTCATATTTCTCGGTGCGGGCATTAAATCCGAAATCAGCTTTTCCTTCGCGTACTTTTTGCACAACGATAGATCCTTCGATACCGGCGTTACCAACGATAGTACGAATAGGCGCTTCGAGTGAACGTTTGATGATTTCGATACCGATTTTTTCATCTTCGTTTCCACCACGGATTTTATCCAACGCTTCAATTGCACGGATATACGCAACACCACCACCTGCAACGATGCCTTCTTCAACGGCAGCGCGTGTAGCATGCAATGCATCATCTACGCGATCTTTCTTTTCTTTCATCGCTACTTCAGTTGCAGCACCAACATACAATACGGCAACACCACCGCTCAATTTTGCGAGACGCTCTTGCAATTTTTCACGATCGTAGTCAGAAGTAGTTTTTTCTATCTGCGCTTTAATTTCATTGATACGCGCTTTGATATCATCTTTCTTTCCTTTACCGCCAACGATGGTAGTATTGTCTTTATCGATGGTTACACGTTCTGTGCGACCGAGGTAAGTGAGGTCAGCATTTTCTAATTTATAACCTTGTTCTTCGCTGATTACGGTTCCACCTGTAAGGATGGCGATATCTTGCAACATTTCTTTACGGCGATCGCCAAATCCGGGAGCTTTAACTGCACAAACTTTAATGGTTCCGCGAATTTTATTTACAACGAGTGTAGAGAGTGCTTCACCATCAACATCTTCTGCGATGATTAACATCTGTGCACCTTGCTGAGCTACCTTTTCCAAAACAGGAAGAAGGTCTTTCATCGTGCTGATTTTTTTGTCATAGATCAACACATAGGCGCGTTCGAGTTCAGCTTCCATTTCATCGGTGTTAGTGATGAAGTATGCTGATAAATATCCGCGATCGAATTGCATACCTTCTACTACTTCAGAGTAAGTATCAGTTCCTTTTGCTTCTTCAACGGTGATCACACCATCTTTAGAAACTTTGGCCATAGCATCAGCGATCAGTTTACCGATTTCAGCATCGTTATTTGCAGAAATGGCCGCTACTTGTTCAATTTTTTTATTGTCGTTGCCTACATTTTGAGCCATTTTCTTCAATTCTGTTACCACAGTTTCAACAGCTTTGTCGATACCGCGTTTCAGATCCATTGGATTAGCACCTGCGGCAACGTTTTTCAAACCGGCAGCCATGATAGCCTGAG
>JAIBBA010000187.1 GCA_019694895.1 Chitinophagales bacterium | reverse complement strand
TTCTATCAATATGTGAAAGCTGAAAAGCAACCTGTTTTCTCATTTCTGCGCGAAATAAATATTGCGGATCTGCCAAGTGGTAATTACAACTTATATGTTGAGGTCCGCAATAAAAAGAATGAACTCATCACACAAAAAGTAGTGTATATTCAACGAGCAAATACAGGTCCGGTTTATGCTTGGGAGAATATTAAAATGATCAATACCGCAGGCACTTTCACGGAAGAATATTCTGAGGAGCAATTAGATTATTTTCTTGATGTTATTCGTCCAAGAGCTACCGAATCAGATCTTAATCTTATTGAATCTCTCTCCGGTCGCGTTGAGCCGGATATGAAAAGAAAATTTTTATATAATTTTTGGGTGGAAAGAAATGCTGCTGATCCTTATGGTGAATGGAAAAAATACCTGGCACTTGTTAAAGAAGCTAACAACAGTTTCGGCACGCCATCGCGACAAGGATATAAAACTGAGAGGGGACGGGTTTACCTGCAATACGGACCTCCGTATGACGTGGTTACTTCGGTAAATGAAGCGGGCGCTTATCCATATGAAATCTGGTTTTATACCACACTTCCCGACAAACAAACGAATATTGGATTTGCATTCTATGAGCCAACGATGGTGAGCAACGACTATATCCTCTTGCATTCCAATGCACGCGGAGAACTGCATGAACCACGCTGGAAGGTCAAGTTGTATGAAAATGTAGCCTCCCCTCAAGAGGTGTTGAATTTCGACAATACTGAAGTGGAGGACAAGATTGGCGGGCATAGAGCCGTGGATATGTATCAGTTTTAAAGAATTCCGGACGTTTTTCGGCGTCCCTTGGCATTCGTTCCACTTTCCTATCTTTACCCTGCATGCAGGCAGACGATATTTTGCAAAGACCGGCGGTGGCGATTGTAATACTCACCTGGAACGGGCGTAAATTCCTTGAGCAATACCTGCCATCTGTAGTTCGTTTGCCATATCAACCACTTGACATTTATATTGCCGATAATGCTTCTACCGATGATACCGTTGATTTTGTAAAAGCAAATTACCCTTCAATTAAAATCATTGCCATCCCCAAAAATGAAGGCTTTGCGAAAGGATATAATGTTGCATTAAAACAGGTTGTTGCCGATTATTATTTTTTGGTGAATCAGGATGTTGAGCTCACACCCAACTGCCTCGAGCCAATGATTGAAATAATGGAAAGCAATGTAATGATTGCAGCCTGCCAACCAAAGATTCTTGCAGCATGGGATAAATCGCGTTTTGAACATGCCGGTGCTGCAGGTGGTTATATCGATGCATTCGGTTATCCGTTTTGCAGAGGAAGACTTTTTAACATCGAAGAACAGGATACAGGTCAGTATACAGATGCTCGTGAAATATTTTGGGCTAGTGGCGCGGCATTATTGATACGTGCAGAACTATTCAATAGGTTTAAAGGCTTCGACCCGGATTTTTTTGCCCATATGGAAGAAATTGATCTCTGCTGGCGATTGAAACGCGCGGGTTATCAAATTCACTATATCCCTGAAGCAACAGTTTATCATGTTGGCGGCGGAAGTTTGCCGAAAGAAAATCCTTATAAAATATATCTCAACTTCAGAAATAACCTGAGCATGTTGTTTAAGAACTACGAAACAACAGATTTGATTTGGCGATTTCCGGTAAGAATATTATTAGATAATGCTGCCTTCTTTCATGCATTGTTTAATGGCCGCCGGAAAGAAGCAGGCGCAATATTTCGGGCCGATTGGCATTTTGTTATTGCACTGCCATTGCACATGAAAAAACGTTTTGATACCTGGCGCCAATACCATCGCAATCGCGTAGCTGTAAGCAGGGTGAAAATGTCGGGATATTATAATAAAAGCATCGTTTGGCAGTTTTTTGCCAGAGGAAAGAAATATTTTAGCGAGCTGCCTTAGTGCGATAAAAAGTATTTCACTGCGAGGGCATATCCTTCAAGTCCCAAGCCTGCAATAATACCCTTACAATTTGCTGTGAGCACATCGTGGTGCCTGAATGATTCCCTGGCGAAAGTGTTTGAAATATGCACTTCTACAACAGGAGTGGTGATGGCGCTAATAGCATCGGCAAGTGCAATGCTGGTGTGCGATAATCCACCTGCATTGATAATAATGCCATCGTAACTAAAACCATAAGCATGTAATGCATCTATCAGCGCACCTTCGTGATTGCTTTGCATGGTGATCAATTCCACATTCGGAAATCGCTGTTGCAATTTGGCAAAAAAGGTTTCGAAACTTTCAGTGCCATAAATCTCCGGTTCGCGAACACCTAACAGGTTCAAATTCGGGCCATTGAGGATGAGAATACGCATAACTGGACAAATTTACGATTATTCACACAGCAAAATAGTATATCGGAGATGCCCGTTTTTAGTGTCGAATGTAACTTAACACCGTGAACTGGAATGGCGCCATCAAAGAATTCAAAGGTTACCTGCGACTCGAAAAGTCCTTATCGCCAAATTCTGTTGAGGCTTATATCCGCGATATCACTAAGTTGCACCAGTTTCTTGAAGGCAATTTTCCCGGAACCATACCTGAAAAGGTTGATAGACAGCAATTAGAGGGTTTTCTCATTTTTCTGCATGAGGTCGGTATGAATGATACTTCGCAGGCAAGGATCATTTCGGGGATTCGGGCTTTTTACAAGTTTCTCCTCATAGAAGACCTTATTGATCATGATCCTGCTCACCTCATCGACCTGCCAAAACTTCGACGAAAATTACCGGATACCCTCAGTTATGAAGAGGTGATGTCCATTATCAGTGCTGTTGACCTGAGCAAAAAAGAAGGTCAGCGCAATAAGGCTATGCTTGAAACCTTGTATTCCTGCGGACTGCGTGTCAGCGAATTGATCGGATTACGCATTTCCGATATGTTTACCGAAGATGGTTTTATTCGCGTTCGTGGCAAGGGCGACAAGGAGCGACTGGTGCCGATAGGGGACAGTGCCATCAATTATATCAAAATTTACAAGGAAACTGTTCGAAGTCATATCACCCCTCAAAAAGGTTTTGAAGACCATGTGTTTCTGAACAACCGGGGTAAAATGCTCACCAGAGTATATGTTTTCATGCTCATCAAACAGTTGGCGGAGCAAGCTGGCATTAAAAAGAATATCTCACCCCATACTTTCCGTCACTCTTTCGCCACACACCTGATAGAAGGAGGCGCCGATTTGAGGGCCGTTCAGGAAATGCTCGGACATAGCTCTATCACCACCACCGAGATTTATACCCATATTGACAGAGAATTCCTGCGGTCGACATTGATTCAATATCACCCAAGGTTCAAATAAGATTGCCAAGATTTTAACTAAAAAACAGGTTAATGGGCAAAAAAAAAGCAGAGTGCACGGAAGAACTCCGATTCCTCTGCTATCCCCATGAAAACACAAAACTTTATGAAGATGCGGTTTTAGCCGCCGTTCAATTCAAAAATTGTAAATAAATAACGATTAACAGCACAAATATACAATCAATGCGCTGAATAATCCAAATTTTTTAAAACCGGCAACTTAATTTAACAATGTAGTTTTCAACCGGAAAAGCACATTGTATCCCTTAAAACATGCAATTGAGTTTAAAGTGTGCGATTGATTATGGTTTTCAGCCGAAATGCAATCACGGCAAATGTTTCCCGGCAGGTTATAAAATTATTTTCTGTTCAAAAAAACCTCTCGAGTGTACCCGGCTTGATGGAATACATGTATCCTGAAACCGGTGGAGGCTAGTACACAAATCCGTCTTTAAAGTAAGGTTCCGGGGGTTTTCGTCGAATTATGTTATCGTAACGAATCTCGGGTTGTATAGCATAAAAATATATGTGTTGACCACGATCAATTCCTTATGTACTATTTCACACAAACTCACATGTTTTAGCAAAGCATCTTTGCATTGTTGCTAACAAATTGCAACATGCATTATTACACCGCTCACGCCTGAGAACGGTGAATAATATGGCCAATAGTAGTATGTTTTGATGCTTGTAATCAGCCGAGGTAAACACCTCGGCTGATTCGCTTTGTATAAATACAATGGTTTACAGCAAAAAAAAGCAACAGTCTCCTCAAACTGTTGCTCTTATTAAAATGATGCTTTTATAATTATGCTTCTGCAGGTTCCTCCTTATGGCTTGCCATCAATTCGGTTTGCACTTCATAAGGCACTGCGGCATATTCGGCAAAACTGCGAACGAATTTTCCTCGGCCCTGAGTAAGGGAACGCAGGCTACTGGAATAATCATACAATTCGGCCAGCGGAACACGAGCGATGATCTTTTGATAGTGACCATCGTTATCCATGCCCATTACAATTCCCCTGCGGGTTTGCAAATCGCCAATCACTTCACCCATATAATCGCCGGGCACTAATACTTCGAGATTGTAAATTGGTTCAAGGATTTTTGGATCAGCTTCGCGGAAGGCATTGCGGAAAGCCATCATACCTGCCAGTTTAAAAGCCATGTCATTGCTGTCGACCGGGTGCATTTTTCCATCATACACACTTACACG
>JAIBBA010000186.1 GCA_019694895.1 Chitinophagales bacterium | reverse complement strand
CGTTACCTGTAATTTTATGAAACGACAAACATTCATCATCCTAACTATTTTATTTTCCTTGACAGCATGTAGTCAAAAGGACAAACAAACCATTTCTACACCTCAAACTTTGGATGATGGCTGGAAAATATCCGAACCTGACAATGCGGGTTTTGACAAACAGAAACTTGAAAAATTAATCAGGGGCATCTCAAGCGAAAATCCAAAACTGAATAGTTTGGTAATTGCCAGGCACGGTAAATTAATTGCTGACGAATACTTCAACGGTTACACGCCCGACAGTCTTCAAAAAATTTGGTCAGTTACAAAGTCCATTACAGGAACTATTATTGGAATTGCCGTAGACAAAGGACTTCTTTCAGAAAAAGACAGCATATACAAATACCTTACTGACTATATTCCCAATGCAAATTCCTCCGAAGGAGCAATCACGATTGAACATCTAATGACAATGACAAGCGGGTTTGAATGGGTTGAATTGGGCGGACCAAAATCAGCGGGATTTCAACTTGCATATTCTACCGATTGGATAGCGTTTACCTTAAATCAACCGCATACCAATGTTCCCGGAACGATATTTAATTATTCGACAGGAAATGCTATGCTTTTAGCACCAATAGTCAAAAAGGCAACGGGACAACAAGCTAATGAATTTGCCAAAGACAATTTGTTTCTTCCACTAGGTATTACAAATTATGAGTGGGACACACAAAGTGAGTTTTGGACTAAAACTCAAAGTGGAGAATTACCGGGAGCGAAACAACCAACCGACATTGATTATAAAAAACCATTTTCAGACTTTACTAATACGGGTTCAGGTTTACGAATGAGATCAAGAGACTTATGCAAAATTGGACAACTGTATCTTAACAGAGGAAAATGGAATGAAAATCAAATTGTCAGCGAAAAATGGATTAATAAATCTACACAATCTCATTTTGGTAATTCAGACTATGGATACCTTTGGCGACTTATGAATTTTCAAAATAATTCTTGCTATTATGCAACAGGATTTGGGCTTCAAAGGATTTTTGTTATCCCAACACTTGACCTGGTAGTGGTAATGACACAGCAACATTATGAAACAATGCCTCAAGGAGAAAAATGGATAAATCAGTTTTTGACCGAACTGTTGGAAACGATAAAAGAATGAAAAAACTGCAGCAGGCAGCAAAAATTTTTAAAGGACAGATGATAAAACGACAATCAACTATATCGACACTATTTCTCTTGTTGACGATTATCTATTCGTCCTGCAATGGACAAGTAAATACATACCCCACCAAAGACAAACAGCTAAAAATCATTACGAATAACTTCTTGCCCGAACTTGCTGAAGAATATAAGTATGTTCAATGCGGCCTGCAGGATACGAAGGGAAATATGTGGTTTGGCACTGCCGGCAATGGCATCTATGTCTATGACGGAGACTCCTTTGTAAATTTCACACATAAATCCTTTATTAACTTTTCCCTCAAAGAAGATTTGAATCATAATGATATTCTTTGTTGCAAGGAAGATATACATGGCAATATCTGGTTTGGAACAAGAAGAGGATTAATTCGATATACGCCAAGTAAGGAGAAACCAGAAGCCAAAGATTTTACTCTTATTCTAATTCCGGCAAATACTATCAACAATTCTTCCCCCAACCGCCTGCCATATACGCTACAGTCCGGGGATAATTTTGTATGGAGCATAATGCAAGACAAGTCAGGAAAAATCTGGTTCGGTACAAGCAGAGGTATTTATGTTCACAATCCTTCCACAGATAATGATAGTATTGGACCGCTTTTCAAACGCTTTTTAGATCAAGACAGCCTCACCAACAACCAGCATCTGCAATTACTCAACGTAACGAGTATGCAGGAGGACAGAAACGGGAACATATGGTTCGTGTCACCTAATTGGACGGCAAACAAAGGCGAAGGCATTGTACGTTATGATGGAAAGTCACTGGTTACCTTTACTCCTGACAGTACATATTCCTTCCGATCAATTATTGGAAGAAACAACGGAGACTTGTTGTTTCTAAGTCCATTTAATGGTGTTTATTCGTATGATGGGAAAACATTTTCTAATCTCACCGAAAATATTGGAATTAAAAACGACACACTTATGTCAATAATGGAGGATAAAAACGGAAACCTGTGGCTTGGACACATCAGCGAAAATGTTAAAAATGGTGGAGAAGGTGGATTATGGTATTATGATGGTAAATCATTAAAATTATTTACAATTAATGATGGACTGCCCCACAATCATGTTATGTGTATTGTATCTGACAAAGAAGGAAACATATGGTTTGGGACAAGAAATACAGGCCTGTGTCGTTATGACGGAAAAACAATTACGAACTACTCAGACTAACAGGACATAAAACTGTTGCAAACACGAGTTTAGCTTCAGGCGAGCCCAAATACAAACTTGAAACTTTGTCCTCCTAATTCCGCTCGAGCGCAAAACCCGACAACGTCATGTGCAACTTTTAACCAAAGCCAAAATCTCTTTAGTGAAAAAGGTAAAGATAAAATCGCATATAGAACTTTACGAATTATTGCCAGAGAATGAGAGAATCATTGTTGATGTTCTTAGGCAAATAGTGAAAGCGACTCTTCCTTCAAACTGCAAAGAGAAAATCTCATTTAGCGTTCCTTATTTTTACGGCAACAAAGGAATATGCATTATCTGGCCGGCAACCATTCCTCGAGGAGGTATTAAAAAGGGTGTCTTATTTGGCCTCTGGTATGGAAATAGACTAAAAGATCCGGACAATTACTTAACCCACGGCACAAACAAGCAGATTTTCTATAAAATCTACAACTCGCCGGAAGAAATTGACTTCAAAAAAGTAGTAAAGCTTTTAAAAGAGGCTGTAGTTCTCGATACTCAATGGTAGTATCATAAAAACTGCCCATATCAAAAGCATTGTTGCAAGCAGAGTTTGACCAATCATTTTCAGAAGTTGTGCGATATTCATCCTTTGCTTCAGGCTGACGTGCACACAATAATAATTTTGTCTAACTTCATACCTGGCAACAATTTTGAGATGGCCGGCCGGGCGGGATCAGCTATAAATTCTCGTCCTGTTTACAATGCCTGCACGTTTGTATCCATTTTCTGTTCGAATATCAATCCAATAAACTAATTTTAATCAAATTCCTGTTCAGATGCAACATGCTTAATAACCATACGCTACCAAACCATACGAACGGGAACCTAAAATAAATGGAAAATATTATAAGACATTTTGACAAGTACCTTCCATTAGGCGACAACGAAAAAGAAGCCTTAACAAGTCGTTTGATAGAACGCAAACTAAAACGTAAACAATACTTGTTGCAAGAAGGTGAAATTTGCAGGTATTTTAGTTATGTTGTAGAAGGTTGTATTAATTTACAAATTACACTAACCACCAGTTTTCTCGATGTTACACTTCGGGTATAATGGCGCATTCAGTTAATGCTTAACTTTGATCATGCAAAGGTTACTTCTATGAAAACCCTATCCATCAACAGGTTAATACTTGCAATCGGCATACCGGCTTTAATCATTATGGTATTATTCGCGCTTACCAAGACGGAGTTGCTTATTGAAAAGCCAACATTTGGTGCCTTCGCTATCTCCTTCGATCTGTTGATCACAGTTCCATGTATATATTATATCATCATCAGAAATAGTAAGATCTCTCCACTTACGCTATTTCCTATGGTCATCGCAACCATGGTGATTGCCACATTGATACTTCCGCGCGAAAACCAATATTATCTGGACCTGTTCAAACGATATGCCATTCCATTGATCGAACTTGGTTTTATCTTACTGGTTATCAGAGGGATCCGCAGATCTGTCAGATCTCATCAGATGGCTGGCCAAATTAAATACGATTTCTACTCCGTTTTACAACTAGTTTGTTACGATTTACTGCCTAAAAGAATTGCCGGCATTTTCATTACCGAATTGGCCGTGATCTATTACGGGTTGATTCAATGGAAGCAACGACCTATTCAATCAAATGAATTTACTTATCACAAATCGAGCGGAACACCTGCAATGATGGGAATGATCCTGTTCATACTTGCTGTTGAAACATTTGCTACCCATTTGTTGATCGCAAAATGGAACGGAACTGCTGCATGGATTTTGACCGGATTAAGTGGATATGTGATTATTCAACTTCTTGGATTTATCAGGTCATTATCTAAAAGACCCATGTTCATCATGAATAACATCTTGTTCATTCGGTATGGCATACTAGCAGAGGTTTCTATCAATATAGATGACATTAATAGTGTTGAGTTTTCAAATCGCAAATTCAAAGACAACCATCACACCAGAAAGCTTTCTGCTTTCGGCAACCTTGAATCGCACAATGTGATCATCAAGCTAAAAAATCCATACACGCTTTCGCGCATCTACGGAATCAAAAAGCAGTTTACCGAACTGGTACTGTTAGTTGACGATAAACAAGGCTTCAAACACGCCATCGAAGCCGCTAAGTAACCTCACACACCCTCTCCCCCCTCCTCTCTCCTTTCTCCTCTCTCCTTTCTCCTCTCTCCT
>JAIBBA010000069.1 GCA_019694895.1 Chitinophagales bacterium | reverse complement strand
GGATTGTGATTGATGGCCTTTTGCTGCTGGCAATAGCGGTAATAAGTTTTAAGTGCTGAAATTTTGCGGTTGACACTGCGGGCAGCCGTTTTGTCTTCCATCAAAGCAATGATCCATGCCCTCACCTGTCGATGATGCACATCAAGCATATCAGGATCTTCAGACCCGTATTCCTTAACTAGAAAATCGTGGAATTGCGAAATATCGTTGCGATAGGCAGCCAGCGTATGCTTGCTGTATCGTCGTTCGTATTGTAAGTAAGTATAAAAGCCTTCCAGGTGCATATGTTCATGCAGCGCTAATGACTAAGCACCGCTATCGGCGCACCGAAAGGGATCAGCTCTGATTAGCCTCAGTTACAAATGTTTGTTTGTAACGAGCCTTGATGATCTCTTGTCTGCGTTCGATAGACGGTTTGGTAAAAGATTGACGTCTGCGCAATTCTTTTACTATACCGGCCTTTTCAAACTTCTTTTTGTAGGTTTTGAGGGCCTTGTCTATTGATTCTGCTTCTCTTGCGTCGATAATGAGCATTCTGATATTATTTGGGAGTGCAAAAGTAATAAAAATTAATTTCTCAAACAAGTATCATCAACGAAGTATCTCGCGGGCGATTACCAATTTCTGAACCTCTGAGGTGCCTTCGCCAATGGTACAAAGCTTTGAGTCGCGGTAATATTTTTCTACCGGAA
Organism: Chitinophagales bacterium; assembly: GCA_019694895.1. Lineage (GTDB taxonomy): Bacteria > Bacteroidota > Bacteroidia > Chitinophagales > BACL12 > UBA7236. The sequence goes on along the minus strand of JAIBBA010000069.1, from coordinate 14,772 downwards.
AGTCTTTGGTATAGCCATATCCGCCAAAAATCTGCACTGCATCAGTAGCAACAGCAACACTTACTTCAGATGCGTAGTATTTTGCTTTTGCAGAAATTTCGGTCACTTTTTCGCCTTTGTTTTTAAGGTCGGCAGCCTTCAATGTTAACAAATCGGCTGCTTCAATCCGTGTAGCCATATCTGCCAATTTGAAGCTGATAGCCTGAAAGTTTGCAATCGGCTGGTCGAACTGGTGACGTTCTTTAGCATATTTCAATGCTGCCCGATAAGCTCCTTTCGCAATACCGAGGCTAAGTGCCGCAATGGAGATTCTTCCGCCGTCAAGCACTTTCATCGCCTGTTTAAAGCCCTCTCCTACTTCACCTAATCGCTGTGCATCGCTGATACGGCAGCCGTCAAAGATCACTTCTGTGGTCTCGCTAGCGCGCATGCCGAGTTTATTTTCCTTTTTTCCTGCAGAAAATCCGGGGGTTCCTCGCTCTACAACGAAAGCCGTACAATTATTAGGTGTTCTAGGAGCACCGGTACGAGCAATCACTACCATTACGCTGCTTGATTTGCCATGCGTAATCCAGCATTTTGTGCCGTTCAACACCCATTCATCTCCCTCCCGGGTTGCCACACATTGCATATTTCCGGCATCACTACCGGTGTTAGGCTCTGTAAGTCCCCATGCACCAATCCACTGCCCTGAAGCGAGCAATGGCAAATATTTCGATTTTTGAGATTCGTTGCCGAATTGTAAAATATGTCCTGTACAAAGAGAATTATGCGCAGCCACGCTCAAGCCGATTGAACCACATACTGCGGCAATCTCTTCGATGATACGCATATATTCAATATATCCCAATCCTGATCCACCGTATTGTTCAGGAACTAATACACCCATCAAACCAAGTTCACCGGCTTTATGAAAAATTTCGATGGGGAAATGCTGACTTTCGTCCCAATCCATAACATGTGGACGGACATATTTTTCAGCAAATTCTTTCGCTGTATCAGTTATAATGGAAATATCGTGAGAGATCGTATGAGACATAGCCTTTTCGTGTTTTTAAAACGACGACAAAGGTATTAATATGTCGCTAACGATACAATATTATCTGTATAGTGATTCAATTTCTTAACACCACCGAGAAATGACAATTCAACAACAAATGCAAATCCTGCAACATGTGCACCTTGCATTAAAATGAGTTCTGCTGCAGCTTGTGCGGTGCCGCCGGTGGCTAATAAATCATCATGCACTAATACACGCCATCCGGGTTTAACATCCATGGTGTGAATTTCAACGGTGGCGCTTCCGTATTCCAAATCGTAGGTATATTCTAAGGTATCTCCGGGAAGTTTACCTTTTTTTCGCACAGGAATGAATGGAATTTGCAATTTATTTGCCAGTAAAAATCCATAAAGAAAACCTCGACTTTCAATGGCTACAATTGCGTCGGGCTTGAGATCTTTTACACGATCGAGTAAGGCATCGCCAATTTTATCGGATAACACCGGATCTGACAGAAGTGGCGTAATATCTTTAAACACAATTCCTTCTTTCGGAAAATCGGCGACATCTCTGATGGCTTGTTTTAATTCTTGCTCGATACTCATAGCTGGAGGTATGGTTTTAATTTTTCAAACAGCGCAGGATACATGCCTTTTACTTTCAAGAGCTCGTTTACAGAATAAAACTTGCCCGTTGCTTCCCTGTATCGGATAATGCTTCCTGCTAAGATGTCTGAAATATAGATATGGTTTGCGAGAGTTGTACTATCAATTGTGTTGAGATTGATTTTTATCACCGAATTTTTATCCACCTCCAGCCATTTTATCAATTCCTGCAATTTGTCGGCGTCGATACCATATACACCAAATAATTGTTGCGAATCGTAAATGCCTCCTGCTTGCTCGCGAAAGCGCAGGATACGTGTTGCATCGTTGGGACTAAAGCCCAGGGATAGCAAATCTTCTTTCGTGCAAGTGTTTAAATTCGTGGATGTTAAAACTATTTGCAAATCACCTCCAGAATGATCAGCAACCGTTACTGCAGATGAATCCTGAAATATCATAAACGGCTCTATGGTTGCAAAGACATCATCCGGGAATCCATAAATTTTTTTCACATCTGTACTACTTTTAAATGTGCCGCTCTTCTGCCTGTATTTAATTATTCTTTCAGCAACATATTTAGGCACTCCGAACGATTGCCATTCTTCTGCAGAAATCATATTCGGATTAAAGGGTTTGGATGGAGTTATAAAGCTTAATTCAACATTTTGTTGTTCAGTTTTATACCTCTGAAATGGATAATTATAATTTTCTGCATAACTATTACTATCCTGAAAGGAATGATCACTTTGGTAAATCGATGTAGTATCTGTTCGCATTTTCAGCGACTGCCACAATGCATAGTTATCCTTTGTATCAGGTTTCTTAATTAATGCATGTAAGATATCAGGTAATATCAATAGCATGAGCACAAGGCAAAGCAATAGCCATGCTGCGCGCCTTTCTCTTCTAGAGAAAATAAAATAATTCTGTAATTGTTTTCGCATAGTAAACCTCCACAACACCTATCCCTACAGATTGGAAAACCATGCATAAAACAAACAATGAGAGCGAAAATATTATCGCTTCACATCGTCGTTTTCAGAAAACGAATCCGGTTCTTCACGCGGTGGCGTTTTCAGCACCAGATAAAAGAAATATGCTGTTACAAGTGTCACTACCGAAACGGTAGCAATCATCATAATTAATGCTGAGCTACTCATATGAATCTACCTTCTTTTATGCGTTTACGATAAGCAGTATAAACCAACCAGGCTACACCTAAAAACACGGATACAAGTAAAATACGTGCTATATTAATATACAACAATTTATCATGCAATGCATCCATAGTAGCTGTATCCCCTGCAGTTGTTGCCGCATGCATTTGCTCTTTTAATCCTGCATTGGTAATTTGTTTTATAATCGAGCTATTATCCAGCACCCAACCATTGTTAAATGCATTTACCCAATCGTTTCCCTGAGGCGTTATCAAAGCACCCAGAAAAACAAATAATAATAATAACGGCGTAACCCACTTTATTACAAACTTGTAAACAGAAGGCACTCTGATATCGCCACCACTATTAATTTCCTGCCAACCTTTTGTCATGCCGAAAACCCATGCAAATAATATTGTTTCGCCAAGCGCAAATACTACTAAGCTCACCGTACCTGCCCAATAGTCGTATTCATCAAAAACACCTTGATTGAAAAACAATACTGTTGGCAATCCCAGAATGAGTACCAGAGCACCGAAGCTCCATGCGCCTTTTTGTCGGCTCCATCCAAATTCATCTGTCATAAAACCCATCCAAGGAGTTCCCATTGCCAATGATGAGGTGATACCGGCAAAGAATAATAATCCAAACCAAAATACACCACAAATTACTGCAAGCGTAGGTCCCCATTGTTCGAACAAATAAGGCAAGGTGCGGAAACCCAGACCAAGACCGCCGGATTGCGTCATCTCAACTACTTTATCAATACCCAGGTAGCCAACTGAAATCGGAATAATGATAGCAGCACCGAGCACTACTTCAACAAATTCGTTCATCCATCCTGCACTCATTGCATTAAGTGCGATGTCATCTTTCTTTCTTACATAAGATGCATAGCATTGTATCGACCCCATTCCCACAGATAGGGTAAAGAATATTTGTCCGGCAGCTGCCAACCAGACTTTAGGATTCCATATCGTGTCAAAATTTGGTGTCCACAAGAAATTAAGCCCTACTTCACCTCCATTAATTGCCCCATGCTGACCTGCTCTTAAAGAAACAGCCATGATGGCCAGGAATACACCGAACACGATGAGTAGCGGCATTCCAATTTTTGCTACTTTTTCCACACCACCGCTTAATCCTTTCGAAAGGATCCAAGTATTCAACAGCAGACAAATTATCCAAAAAATAATCGGAGCCGGGTTATCAGCTATCCAGGAGGTCCAATGTTGATGGGCATCACCGGCATTTACATAATGGTTAAAATACGCACTGACACTTTCTGCAGACTCCCCTCTGAAGGTTCCTGAAATTGAATTCCAAACATAATTGAGCGTCCAGGACTCAAGGTAACAATAATATGCTGCTACTGCCAGGTTGGTGAAAATTCCGAAAACGCCGATATACTTCCAAAATTTGCGTTTGTCCATTGAATCCAAAATAAATGGGGTTGAATGATGGCCTTTGCTGCCACCAAAACGACCTGTTGCCCACTCTATCCATAACAATGGAATACCCATTAACAGAAAACATACCAGGTATGGAATGATAAATGCACCACCACCATTCTGGATGGCTTGTACGGGGAAGCGCAGGAAATTACCTAAGCCAACAGCATTACCAGCCATAGCGAGGATCAGACCTACTCGGGAGCCCCAGGATTCAGTTTTTTGCGTCATACTTTTTCTTTGAACAGAGTTGAATGAGAGCGCAAAATACAAATTTTTACTTTTCAACCAAATTGGGTGAGTGGGTGAATTGGTGAGTGGTGAGTGGTGAGTGGTGAGTGGTGAGTTTACCTCGCCGGGCAGGCGGGTGGTGAGTTTACCTCGCCGGGCAGGCGGGTGGTGAGTTTACCTCGCCGGGCAGGCGGGTGGTGAGTTTATGTCGCCGGGCAGGCGGGTGGTGAGTTTATGTCGCCGGGCGGGTGGGTGGTGAGTTTATGTCGCCGGGCGGGTGGGTGGTGCGTAACCTTACTAATACTATAAAGAAATCGCTATCTCATTTTATTATCCCGAGGCAGAGCGGTAACTTTGCACCCTCTTTTAAAGGAGTAGGTATATTTTATGCAGACAATTTTTTATTTGATTCCCGCTTTAGGATTGGTAGGACTGGCCTACATGTTGTACATCGCCCTTTGGGTGAATAAGCAAGATGCCGGCAATGAGAAGATGCAAGGAATTGCAAAAAGTATTGGCGAAGGTGCTATGGCTTTTTTAAAGGCCGAGTATCGTATCCTCGCAATTTATGTAATCATTACCGCAGGTCTCTTAGCCTGGCTGGCAGCGGGTTCCGACCGTTCCGACCCAATGGTGGCTGTTGCATTCGTGATAGGTTCCATATTTAGCGGACTTGCCGGATTTATCGGTATGAAGATTGCCACACGTGCGAATGTGCGCACAACGAGCGCCGCACGCAGCAGCCTCAGCAAAGCATTACGCGTTTCGTTTGCAGGTGGCAGCGTAATGGGACTTGGTGTTGCCGGGTTGGCAGTTTTCGGTCTCGGTTCATTGTTCATTGTATTTTATGGCATGTTTGTAAAAGGTGGCGATGTGAATGGAGAAGAGATGGAAGTTGCTCTTGAAGTATTAACCGGTTTCTCCCTTGGAGCTGAATCAATAGCCCTTTTTGCCCGTGTAGGTGGTGGTATATATACAAAAGCCGCAGACGTTGGTGCCGACCTGGTTGGAAAAGTTGAGGCAGGAATTCCTGAAGACGATCCACGCAACCCTGCAACTATCGCCGATAACGTAGGTGATAACGTAGGCGACGTAGCCGGTATGGGTGCCGACTTGTTTGGAAGTTATGTGGCAACCGTATTGGCAACTATGGTGTTAGGTCGTGAAATTCAATCTGATGATACCGTTGGTGGCATGGCTCCGATGTTATTTCCTATGCTGGTTGCTGCTATCGGCTTGCTAGCATCTATAGTCGGAACCTGGTTTGTAAGAGTTAAAGAAGATGGCAATGTTCAGCGCGCTCTGAACATGGGTAACTGGATCGCCATTGCCATTACAGCTGTTGCCGCATGGTTTCTTGCCGGCTGGATACTTCCTGCCCAAATGACCATGATCAAAACAGGTGAAATCCTTACCCCTGGCGGTGTTTACGCAAGTATCGTAACCGGTTTGGTGGTAGGAACGCTCATCAGCTTTTTCACAGAATATTATACATCAATGGGTAAACGTCCTGTAACCGCCATCGTTGAACAGAGCAGTACAGGGCACGCTACAAACATTATTGGTGGAATCTATATCGGTATGCAATCTACTATGTTGCCTACCATTTTCCTCGCAGTAGGTATTGTACTTGCTTTTATATTTGCCGGAATTTATGGTGTGGCGATTGCAGCTGCAGGTATGATGGCAACAACAGCAATGCAGTTGGCCATTGATGCCTTCGGACCTATTGCCGATAATGCAGGTGGTATTGCCGAAATGAGTCAGCTACCAAAAGAAGTTCGCCACCGCACCGATATCCTCGATGCCGTTGGAAATACCACCGCAGCTACAGGAAAAGGCTTTGCCATCGCATCAGCAGCACTTACTTCATTAGCACTGTTTGCCGCATTCATGGGAACTGCAGGCTTACAAACAATAGATATTTCAAAAGCACCTGTGTTGGCAGGTCTCTTTATAGGTGGCATGATTCCATTCTTATTCAGCTCTATGGCCATCAAAGCCGTGGGTAAAGCTGCAAAAAGCATGGTTGAAGAGGTGCGTCGTCAGTTCCGCGAAATTCCGGGAATCATGGAAGGAACAGGCAAGCCTGATTACGATCGTTGTGTGGCCATTTCTACTGAGGCTGCTATTCGCCAGATGATATTACCGGGTGCATTAGCATTATTGACACCGGTGCTCGTAGGTTTCGGGCTTAAAGGTGTATTTGACAATGCCACCTCCGCTGAAATTCTTGGTGGTTTGCTTGCAGGTGTAACCGTGAGCGGTGTGCTATTGGCAATCTTCCAAAGTAATGCCGGTGGCGCATGGGATAATGCAAAGAAATCATTTGAAAAAGGTGTTGAAATTGACGGAGAGACACACTTTAAAGGTTCTGATGCACACAAGGCGTCTGTTACAGGCGATACAGTTGGAGATCCATTTAAAGATACTTCAGGTCCAAGTATGAACATTCTCATCAAACTGATGAGTATTGTCAGCCTGATCATAGCCGCATATTTATAATTACAGTCGAATCATATTTTGAAAGGCATCCCAATGTGGATGCCTTTTTTTCGTCTGAAAAGGCTCATTTTTTTATGAATTAAAGCGTTTTTAACATTCAAAGTGCCAAAAAACCGAAATTCACATTAACTTTAGAGTGGAATACTATGTTATAACATACCGATGCAATTGGCAACTATGAAAAAACTACTCCTCTCAACATTCGTTTTGATTAGCCTGCTGACTTCTGTTCAAACAGCTTTTAGTCAGGCTACGGAAAAATATTATCTGCGCAGAACTCCCCCTGAACCGTGGACCTGGGCACCAATCCTGAATACCAACATTACCGAAATGGACAACGTGTTTGGTATTGGTGGGTGGAATTCGGGCTACTACTCTACAGTGGATCCAGATGTGGTGTTCTCTGACAATACCTGCTTTGTATTTATGGAAGGTGGCGATGACCACGCCATTGATATGAAGAATTTTATTGATGCCAACATAACGCTGATTGAAAGCTGGGTTACTAATGGCGGAAACCTGTTTCTGAATGCGGCACCTAACGAAGGTGTAGATATTAACTGCGGCTTTGGAGGCATTGTAATTAATTATCCCGATTACGCCAGTAACGTAAATGCCGTTGACCCCACGCACCCGATATTTGTAGGTCCTCACGTACCTGTTGGAACTAGTTGGTCAGGAACGTATTTTGGTCACGCTACCATTTTAGGTCCGGGATTAACAACATTGATAGAAGATACACCTTCAGGTAAAGCCGTTTGTTCTGAATTATCTTGGGGCGGTGGTAAGGTTATTTTCGGTGGTATGACTGTTACATCATGGGATTCACCATCACCGCAATGTATTAATGTGCGCATGAATATTTTTGAATATCTCAGCTCATACGTTTTCCTTGATTTTACATACCCTGATTCCATCTATTGTCAGTTTGAGGATGATCCACTGCCGGTTTTCGCAGTTGGTGCTGATACAGGAATTTTTGTTGCCACGCCAACCGGACTTGTGATTGACAGCATTACAGGTGAAATAGATCTGAGTGCTTCATTACCCGGAGTTTATGAAGTATCAAACTTCATGGATGGTTTATCTTGTGCGAGTGGTTCATCTACCTTTACGGTAACCATAGCAGGAACGCCAGTTGCCGATGCAGGACCTGATGTTTCATTATGTCGTGGCGACTCGGTTCAATTAGATGGCAGCGGTGGCGTTACTTATTTGTGGACACCTCCGGTTTACCTCGATGATCCGACCCTGGAAGATCCAACGGTGCAGGCACCACCTACCAATATGTTTTATCAACTCATTGCCTATAATGAATTCGGTTGCCCTGACACAGATGATGTGATGGTAACGTTGTATCCGGATCCGGTTATTGATGCGGGTGAAGATCAGGTAATGGTGTTAGGTGGATTTGCAGCATTGGATGCGTCAGGTGGTGCAACATATGTTTGGACGCCTGCAGAATGGTTAGACAATGCATTGATATCTAATCCAACCGCATTCCCTGAGGATACAACAATTTTTGTAGTTATCGGAACTGATATTAATGGTTGTGTTGATACCGATTCAGTTACCATTTTTGTGGTTGAAGAATCAGATATTCTTTCACCAACTGCATTCACACCTAACGGCGATGGATTAAATGATACCTACAAGCCATCTTTTGTTGGTATCGGATCTATTACAGAATTCAGTATCTACAATCGCTGGGGAAGCTTGTTGTATTATACTGCTGATCCTACATTAGGTTGGGATGGCAATTTCAAGGATAATGAACAAGAAGTTGGTACTTATGTAGTAGTGATTAAAGGTCTGACGCAGCAAGGTGATCCGATAGTTAAGACGAGTACGTTGGCGCTGTTGAGATAGCGATCAATGTTTATCATATTCTAAAAAGCCGATGTCGATTTGATATCGGCTTTTTTCGTGAGGCGTGAGGCGTGACTCGTGAGTCGTGAAGCGTGAATCGTGAGTCGTACGTTGTGAGCTTGCCAATCCTTTGGCGGATGAGGCTTTGCGACTTTGCCCCTTTGCGACTTTGCGCGAAAAAAGGGATTCAATTTGAAGTTGAGGATGACTATGATTGGTAAAATCTATTCATTAATTCCATTATAAAAATCCATTATTGATATTCAACTTAACTTAATTCTTAGCTACATACAATTACTAATATAACTCGATTAGCTTTTATAGAAACAGAAAAGTATTTCTGAATTAGAGACATCAGACAAAAACGCCGTCCAGAATCTGAACGGCGTTTTGTAATTATTTTATTAGATCATCAGTGTTGTATGATGATTCGATTAGTTCAGTCAATATTGATGTATACTCAATATCCGGAATTCTTGTAGAAAGTTTCACAAACATTGAACTAGAAAATACTCAAATAAATTTTAATTTATCGAATCTATCTAGTGGTGAGTATTTAATAAATTTAACTGGTGAACAATTTCAATCTTCAAGACTAATAACAATTCAAAAATAGGGACAAAATCCTTAAATTTATTGTTCTCAATTTCGGTTTTCAACAAATAATAAAAACGACAGGTCTTGCCTGTCGTTTTTATTATTGAAATTAATTTATAATTACTGTTTTGTAACCAGTCGTAGAGTTACAAAAATTCAATTTTAATGAGTAAATCCCCTTAGGAATTTGTCCCACTTCTAGACTAACGAGATGTAAATTATCAAAACTTTCAGCAGAAACAATTTTGCCACTAATATCAATTAAACAAACCTGAGAAATGAGAATGTCCGAAACTATGTTCAAATATGAATTTGTCGGTTGTGGATAAACAGTGATTGAGTTTGTTTCGATATCATTTACATGTACTTCTGGCATTCGTGTGTCCCAGATTTCCATGTCATCAATTGCAGCTTCCACTAAGCTTCCGCCTAAAAAGCCACTAGGATCTGATGGATCTATACTGTCCTGTGCAATGAAAATCATTCCAAAATCTTCAGTTACATCTACATAATCCTTCACTCTAAAAGCATTTCTTCTCCACGTATTATCTGAAGTATAAGTTCTCTCAAGTTTCATCCATGAATCACCTCCGTTATCAGTTATATATACTTGCCAAACATCATTACCGGGATTGGCACTTGTAGGCGAATCATTAGAATATTTTCGATAGTAAACTATAATTGGGTCATTGTAAATAGTCAAATCAATAAATGGGCTTCTCAATGTTGTCTTGCCGCCATCTACATCATTTGTACCCACACCATCAAACTCACCTGCATTGCCAGTAAAAGCACAAAGGTTTCCGTCACCCACCGTATGATCTTCACCTGTTTGAACTGTATAACCCACATCGTCGGTAGAAGGAATTGGGGTATTTATATCCCATTCACCTGTGCTAGCATCATCTGTTCCAAATGGGTCTACTTCCCAGCTTCCAAAAACATTATCAAAATCTTCTACATGCCATTGATATGCGCCCACAAGTGCAAAATAAGGTAAATTAGGATCAACCAAATCTGCTTCTGCAGGCAAAACTGTACCACCACAATTATTAATATCAGAAAATTGAATGTAATATGAAATAACTGAACCTGCTATTTGAGGTGCAATCTCGCCAACGTAATTTACAGCATCAACCGAAGTCATAACAGATTCAGTCCAAGAAGGATCATTGTTGACTTTATAATACATCTTGACATCGCTGACATAGGTTGGATAATCAAAATCAATGGTAACATTTATTGAAATTGGTTCATCTGAATTTATGAAATCAAATGTTCCAATATGGTCTGTCGAAACTTGTCCAATCATCGTTATTCCATGCTCACAAAACGCTTCAACTATTGCATTATAATTAGGGGTTCCATCTGTCAAATCACCGTTATCATCATCTGCAAATAATGCCTCAATCAAAACATCTGTATATATTGTACCTTCAGAACCACTTGGCCCATCTACTGTAGCATTATGTGTTTCCATCCATAGTGCAGTCATTGATTCTATATCCCCTCCTAAGTTTTCAGAAACATCCCACCACGCACCTGCAATAATTTCGCCATCGGCATGCACCTCGCCCACGAGGTCTTGCGGATAAACTTTGGGTTCAGCATCATAACGACGAACAAATGTTCCTGCACCACCGAGGAAACCTTGTCCCATTACAGGGTTATCCGTAACAGTTATTCCCCACAAATCGGCATAACCTTCCTGCATAGCGCCGTTGCCCATACCACCCGGGTCGCCAAGTGCAGCATATAAATCATAATTAACGCCATGGCCATATTCGTGCATCACAACGTCATTAAATAAACCTGTTGAAGGGCAGCCGCCACCATTTTGATAGAAGTTAGTTGATGTTCCATCATAAAAGGCATTACAGGATCCATCGTTGCGTTCGACACGTATCAACTGATCAACATCAAGATCAGTAAATGATGGGAAATAAGACTTCATATGATCGTGCACAATATTTTGCCAGTAGTATGCGGAAACTTCCGATGGCACTGTCCCGGCTTCATCATCAAATTGAATAACATTATCGCCCGGAAACACAGTGATATCGGCACTATCAATATTAGTTGCACCGGTTCCTTGACTGACCCGAGCATATAAACCACGCAAATAAATTCTAGCAGTAGTAGGTGCTGTAATTGTGTTTAGTGAGAGAAACCCGTTGGCATCCGTATAATAATTAACACCATCAACCTTTACTCTAAGGTATGGCAATCCGCGGTTAACTGTAGCTAACAGTGGATTATCAGTGATATCAGCATTGATTTGAATATTAGCACCCATTAAATATTCACCGCATGCATGTACACGATTCGCACGATAGTAAACGAAACCGTTATTTGCATCTACCAATGTGTAATATGCTCCGGGAATGTCATTTACGTTTGCAGTATGCACTGTTACTTCGTAAACAAGTTTGTATTCCATGCCTGTAGCACCGGGAATTGGTAACACCTTCAATGCAGGTGCTACTTCTGTTCCAAGAACAGGAACATCGATACCTGTTGTAGCAAATGCACCAATACTCGCTGCATCAATTGCAGGAGTTGTAGAGATGCCAATGCCTTTATAAAAATCAAGACCAAACATAGCAACCTCACCTTGCATATTGATACGCACGGTTGCTTCAGACCACAATACATCAAGTCCGTTGTATTGTTGAATGAAGCTTACATAGTGGTACTTGTCAGTTGTGTTGCTTGAAGTAAGTACTAAACCCTGAGTAGTAGGGATGTAATCTTTGCAATAAGTCTCGAAGAAATTAATTGCCTTGTCTTCAGGAGTTGCACCTGCAACATCAATTGGTTGTCCATAAGCACGGTGTGGAGTACCGGTTTCTTCTTTGAATTCAACCCACCAATTGCCATGCGCGGCACGGAAATTTTCCCATGCTTTAGCATCGCGGAAAGTGGCTTGTAGTTGCTGATTTGGAACTCTTTGCGTGTTTTGGATGAATGTTTTGGCGAAAGGATCTTTTTGATGAGCATCCTGTGCCTTCATCCCCAACAAGCAAGAAAATGCTGCGAGGAGCGTAAACAATTTTTTCATAATTGGTGTGAAGATTTGATTACTGTTTGATGTTAATGCCTGATTGAGTTGTGGTTGTTCCAGGATCAAACGGATATCAAAGATAATAAAGCGTTTTTAGCTACACAACCGGGCATTTGTCAGAGTAAGGTCATAAGCGCAGGTGGCAATCTGTTATGCACATTCAATTCTCAGGCCGTCGTAAGCAAGTTCAACGTTTTCCGGCAGTTCCATGCTTACTTCGGCATGCGCGCCCATTTGATGGCTCATGTGAATGAGGTATGCTTTTTGTGGATTTATCTTACGGATCATGTCCAAGGCTTCTTCCAAGGAGAAATGGGAAATATGTCTTTCTTTTCGTAAAGCATTGATAATCAATACTTCAGAGCCTTTAATTTTCTCAATTTCCTGCTCGGAAATGGCATTTGCGTCAGTGATATAAGTGAAATTATTCACCCGAAAGCCAAAAACCGGCAATTTGTAATGCATGACCTCTATGGGTGTGATTTTGACTTCGTCGATGTAAAAAGCTCGATTTTCAATCCTGAAAAGGCGCATTTCAGGTAAACCCGGGTATCCGCCTCCCTCAAAAACATAGTGATATTCTTTTTTCAACGAAGCCTCCACCTCACTGCTGAGGTAGATATCCATTGGTTTTGCCTGGAAGTAATTATAGGCGCGGATATCATCGAGTCCTGCGGTATGATCGCGGTGCTGATGGGTAAAAATGATTGCATCGAGGCGCGATATGGACTCCCGGAGCATTTGCTGGCGGAAATCGGGACCTGCGTCGATGACGAACGATTTTCCGTTGATACTGATATGGATGGAAGTGCGAAGGCGTTTATCTCTAGAATCGGTGCTGCGACATACCGGACAAGGGCATCCTATCATCGGTATACCACCGGAAGTTCCCGAGCCGAGTATGGTTACGATCACACTTTTACTGTTTGCAGCTGTATCTCATGAAGAAAATCGCGCGACGATTCGCTGAGCTCCTCCCCTTCCAGATTGATCTTACCCATGATCTCTAGCAGGCTGTTGATGCGGGATTCGGTCTCATAATACCTGTTGATTACCACCACTTTCTTGCTTTCGAGGATACAATAGCCGGCCATAAAGTTGCCGCGTTCGTAGCGAACGATGTATCCGGCTTCCTTTAACAGGTCTTCGATCTTTTTTAGGGTGTTGGTTGTATATTTGAACATCACGAATGTCGTTATTTACTTTGTGCTGCCAAAAATAATGGCAGTGCCGCTGTATTGAAAACGAAGTAATGCACATCAAATGAGGATAATTCTTTTTACCACCATCCTATTCACATTCATGGTTGCCGATGCACAGATCAATGCCGGTGACCCGAAGGACAATGAGTTCCACTTGTTCGACGCCGGTTTTAGTGTCGGAGCTAATTTTTCACAAGTCGACGGCGACTATTATGCCGGCTTCAATAAACTTGGTATTACAGCCGGACCAATCATTCACCTCAATTTCAATCCTAATTGGAGTGCGAGCCTCGAACTGCTTTATTCACAAAAAGGTGCTAAGTCAAAACCTGATCCAAATAACGTTAATACTTACCTATTCGTTCTCGATTATGCAGAAGTTCCTGTATTGATTAATTATAACGATAAGAACAGATTGTTATTTCAGGCAGGCTTAGCCTATGGACGAAATATCAAGGCCTTTGAAGAGGTGAATGGCATTGATACAAATGGGGGCGAAGTCATTAAATCTGATGAATTGAGTTATGTTCTCGGTGGCACCTTTTTAATTGGTGAAATGAAACACTGGGGTGCTAATTTCAGATATGAAGGATCTATTACCAAAGTAGGTCCATCACCCAATCCAAAGGTGGTTGGTTTGGTGAATAGGTTGATAGCGGTGAGGGGGATTTATTATTTCTAGGACGTGAGTGGTGAGTGGTGAGTGGTGAGTGCTGAATGGTGAGTGGTGAGTAGTGAGTGGTGAATAATACTTGATACCTGATACCTGATACTTGATACCTGATACTTGATACCTGATACCTGATACCTGATACTTGATACCAATTCTAGATTCTAATACGAGTAATCCAAACAATCGCAGATTCAAATTGAGATGAAAAGCAAAACGCCGCATGGAAAATATCCATGCGGCGTTTTGATATGATAAGGGATTTTGAATTATTGCTTCATAAATCGCAATGTATGCACTTCACCATTCATCATTACTTTGGCGAAATACATACCTGAAGGGCGTCCTGTCATATCAATCAACACTTCGGTTGAGAAATTCTCTTCGTGGAGGAAGGCATCAACTACTTGTCCGAGTTCGT
>JAIBBA010000009.1 GCA_019694895.1 Chitinophagales bacterium | reverse complement strand
TTACCGAATATTCTGACATCTGTATTCACTTCCTGCATGGCTTTTTCTACACCAACAATGCTGAAACTATTACTTTCTTTTTCAGCCAGAATTACTGCACTTGCTCCTGCCCTTTCCAAAGTGATTTCCGGAACCGGATAACCGAGAACAGCACGTGCATGCAATTCAAATTCCGAAAGATTTTGCGTTCCTGCTAATGTCACCATTCCGGTATCATGCGGCCTGGGACTTAATTCTGAAAAATAGACGCCTGTTTCTGCGAGGAAGAATTCCACACCCCATATTCCGGCGCCGGTGAGGGCTTCGGTTACCTGTTTAGCGACATGTTGGGCTTCCAGGAGATGCTCAGGTTTTATTAGTGCAGGCTGCCAGCTCTCCTGATAATCGCCGCGTTCTTGTCGGTGACCTATCGGCGGGCAAAATAAGGTAGGGCCGTTTTTTTGAGTTACTGTAAGTAATGTGATCTCAGAATCAAAACGAATGAATTCTTCGACGATCACTTCTGCAATATCACCACGTTTTCCGGCTTGGGCATAATCCCAAGAGGTTTGGATATCTGCTTCTGTTTTAATTACACTCTGACCTTTCCCACTGGAACTCATGAGTGGCTTTACAACACATGGAATTCCAATTTCTGCAACAGCAGTTTTTAATTCCTCGAAACTCAATGCATAGGCATATTTCGCTGTACGCAATCCCAACTCTTTTGAAGCAAGATCACGGATGGCCTTACGGTTCATAGTAAAATTTGCTGCTTTAGCACTGGGCACCACCTGAATACCCCACTTTTCATAATCATAAAATCGCTCGGTGCGAATGGCTTCGATCTCGGGAACTATGATATCAGGCTCATGCTTTTTCACAATCGCATCCAGCGCATCACCATCAAGCATTGAAATGACTTCACGCGTATCAGCAACCTGTTGTGCAGGAGCATCGTTATAACTATCTACAGCAATTACATAATGGCCTAATCGCTTGCAGGCAATAACGAATTCCTTTCCCAGTTCACCGCTACCAAGGAGCATGATTTTTTTCATATATTGAATTATTTGGAGGCAATTTCGGATTTTTACTGAATATACACAATTATTAATGCCTCATGAACAGCTTGAAACTCGTTTTAATCCTTTTGCTAGCATGTCTACATGGTCTCATTCAGGCGCAACAAAATTTTCAACCGGCAATAATATTTTCAAAAACGGGGGATACAATTCCAGGTTATATTGATTATCGACAATGGGATAAATCGCCTGAAACTATTCATTTTCGCCAGAATGAGGAAAGTCCGACGATTAATATGAACCCGCTAACTATTGCTGGATTTTCAGTTTCAGGAGAATGCTATATTAGCTCTGTAATTGGGCTCGATGGGACTCCATATACCTATCGCGAATTGCCTCGCACGATTACTCAGAAAATCATTATCGATACGGTCTTTTTAAAAACACTTGTGCTTTCAGATGGAGGAATGGACTTGTACTCATTGAAAGATTCAAGAGGGAAACAACATTATTTTATACATGATAGTGGTTCAATGACTGAATTGATTGACATAAAATATTATAGTGAAAGTGAACAATCAGGCATTGTCATGCATGTTTACAAGGATCAGCTTTATGAATGGATGGAGGAATGTCCCCCAGCAGCCAAAGCCTCTCTCGATGCAGATCTTAAAACCGACGACCTTATCGAAGCCATTACAAATTTTGATTCTTGTCTGGCAGTGCCTATTGACTATATTTCACCAATACTGCCATTAAAGAAAGTATTCGGACTTGCAATAGGGTATGGCATTAACAGGGTAACGTATCCAATATCCATGGTTTCAACCGGATATGGCACTGCCGATTTTAATTGGGGCCCGACATATTATGGTGCATTATTCTATGACATTGATATGGCCAGTAATCGCGAATCCTTTTGGCTATGTTTTGATGGTGGAATTGCACAAAATAAATCATCTGGCACATATTTCGGTGAAATAGGGAATAGTCATGAATCAGGATCATTTACTTTTTCAGCACTGGAGACATTGGTGTCAACACAATTTAAATGGCAAAGTAATGCACCTCATTTCAAACCATATCTTAAAGCCGGATATCTAGCAACATTTGAAATTCAACAGTCAAACAGTATGCATACCGAAAAATACAATATATACGTACCTGATGTTGTAACGGTAACAGACGAAGAAAACAGTATTAATTATCGCAAATTTGCCAATCATATCGTCGGACAGACCGGCCTTTCGATTAATAATAAATATTTTATTGAGCTCACCTATTCAACCGGATTGACCAAAGGAGCGGATGACTTTGTATCTATAAATAGAGATAGGCTGACGCTCGGATTAAAGTATGGTATTTAATTATTGTACGACAACAGACTGCACTACCTCCTTTTCACCGGATTTGATCAGTACCATGTATAATCCGGATGGCCAAGATGTTGAATCAATCGTGTAGGAAGCCGAAGATCCGCTAGTATTAAATTCTGCTGACACAACCTTTTCAGCAGCAGCATTCCAAATTGTAAGGTTATAAGTTGAAGCGGACGGCTCTAAAATTTGCATGTGCAAGATATCAGATACAGGATTGGGATAAATAACTGCCTGCAATATACCCTCTGTTATTGGCAAGTGAACAATGGCGTCATTGGCATGTAATATCCGCAATTCAGGGTCTAAAACAATACTATCAACCATGAACGGAAGATCCATTTCAAATAATTCACCATTTACGGTATGGTTGAGTCGCAAATCAAGTGAATCACCATTTCCATACAATCGCAAAGGCACATGCATATTGAAAAAATCAACTGATTCATGTGTTGGCGTTTGAGATACAGACATAATGAAATGTCCTAAAGTATCTTGCTGCCATATTATTTGAAACTCCGGAAATCCTTGTCCATAAAACCAATCATCAAAGTATTCGGTCAGGCTGGTGTCAGCAGCTTCTTCGAGATGACTGATAAGATCTTGCGTAGTAACAAACTTAAATGAAAATGCAGGATCGGTTATATAATTTTTTATGCCTGCAAAAAAAGCATCATCACCCAATTCCCAACGCAACATATGGAGCACCCAACCACCTTTGTAATAGGTTAATCTGCCATCAAAAATACGGCTGACCAACGTGGTATCATCAACATAAACGCTGCCATCAGGTAATGATACTACTTTATCGCGTGTAGTCTTCAACCATGCTTCGTAATAGTTATTCGGGTCGTCGCCAAGATCATAACTCAACCAAGTGCTATAAGTAGCAAATCCTTCATTCAGCCATATATCATGCCAGCTTGCGCAGGTTATTTTATCACCAAACCATTGATGTGCCATTTCATGCACCAATAATTCATGACTATACCCCGAAACAGAACTCATCGTTTGATGTTCCATTCCCCCACCCCATCCGAATTGCATGTGACCATATTTTTCATCGGCAAATGGGTAATCACCATAGATGTCTGAAAAAATTTCAAAAGCAGGCACTATGCCATTAATTTGTGTAACTGCTTCATCAAAACTTGACGGATACACAAGATTATAAAACAGCACTGAGTCTTCATGATGCGGAGCATAGAAACTAAATTCATCAAAATCAGTAACAGATATTCCAATCAGATAAGTAGCAATCGGATATCGGTGTTTCCACCGGTAGGTATGCCATCCAATTCCAGCTTCTGTAATGGTATCGAGCAATCCGGGACCACCTGATTTACAATTATCGGGCATGGTAATCCATACATCAACTGAATCCAATTTATCTGTAAGTGATTGTTTACAGGGCCACCAATCACTTGCGCCATAAGGCTCCGAAAGTGTCCATATTACATTGCCGGCATCTTGTGATGTTTTCTTAAAGGAGCCAAACCCATTTGTTGATGGTGTGCCATGATAAGTAACTGCAATTTCAAATTCAGCACCTATATCGTACGTATCATCTAAGTTAATTTGAACAGCATTATTGGCAGTCAGAAAATCTCCTTCCACCCCATTTACAGTTACTGCATCTACCTTCAAAGAGTCAGAAATGTCAAAATAAATCGCATTACTTTCTTCGGTTAAAACAAGTTGTGAAGTAATAGTGCCATCAATAAACAAAGTATCAGGATCTATGGTCCAGGCACATTTTTGATAAATTAAATCATAATTATTTGTAGGCGCTGTGCTTTGAACTGATATTTTGCCGGCAGCAGCTTGTTGTTCTGCAAAAACCATTGACTTTTCGAAAGCATGCAGATCAGGAGTCTGAGCTTTGATAAAAAAGGGGGAACAGAGCAACAGCAAGAACCCCGGAATTCGCATATTATTTCGTTGGTTTTTGAGGTGGCGGATTACCAATACTTCTCGACAATTTCACTAACTCTACGGTTTCAAAAAATAAGAACGTAAAGTAGATAATTGCGAAAGGAACGATATAATTCAATCCTGTAGTTTCATTCTTTGCTTTAAAAATGAGTACCATGATGGCAGAAAGAATAAGTTTTGAAAAAATGCCTACAAAGAAGACATTCATAAAACTGCTGAATTTTCGCTCCATCGTTTTTGCAGAAAAAAAATAAGTGATCAGAGTGAGTGCAAAAAACATTCCGAAACACATCCATGCAAAGGTCATTGCAGGTTTAAATTCGGATACCATTCCTAAAATCAACAACACGATTGCCAAAACAACGGCAAAGATTATCAAGCGGACTACAAATTTCAACATATGAACTACTACTTCTTTTTTCCGGAATCAATAAAATCTTTCAATACAGAATACATCCCGGCTGCGATTCCGAACAATGAAAGTATAACAGTAAACCAAGGTTTTGTGTTCAGCCACGCATCGAGTTTTATTCCTCCCCAAACGCCCAAAAAAATTCCTGCGAACAGCTGAAATGCCATTCCGGAATATTTCATGTAGCTATCAAATTGCGGCTTCTTCGAGCTCGGGTTGGGCATGTGTTATTCTGCGTTCCTTTTCTTTCGTGCCCATATTACATATGCCGTCAAAATGAGCGCCGTTTTCAATCACAATTTTTGCAGTATAAATATTCCCTTCTACAATCGCAGTTGATTTCAGTGTAAGCACTTCCGTAACCTCCACATCACCGATGATGCGCCCTTCGATATCAGCGCTTTTACAGTGAATATCGCCTTCGATAAGTCCGGTAGAACCCACTGCAACCTTTGCCGATGTTCTTATTGATCCGCGTATGATTCCTTCCACACGAATATCACCGTCACTGTCTAGCTTCCCTTCCATCACGGTACCATGGTTGATCCTGTTTGAAATATAGCTCCCTGGTGTGGACTGGGGGGTGTTCGTTTTGTTAGCAAACATAAGGCTATGAAATTTTAGTTGAAGTTAATGAATTCTTTCGGATCAAGAGGAGTTTTGTCGTGCCAAAGTTCAAAGTGCAAATGAGGGCCGCTGCTCAATTCACCCGTGTTTCCAATGATGGCGATTACATCTCCGGCACGTACCTTATTACCTGAGCGCTTGAGTATCTGACTGTTGTGTTTATAAAATGAAATGAGCCCATGATCATGCTGTATCACCACTACATTACCGCTCTCAAAATTCCAATAGCTGTCTATTACCACCCCATCTAAACAGGCCTTTACAGGGGTGTTTTCAGGAGCCACCACATCAATACCAAAATGCTTGTTTGAGGGCTGGAAGTTTGAGGTAACGGTTCCTTTGATGGGAGGGAAAAAGTGCAGCGATTCCAAATTTTGAGCACCTGTAGTCTCACGAGGGTCCGAAATGCTGAGATTGAAAAGGTCTTCCCTTTCAATTTGCTCGCGCATAGCCAAATCCGTTTCACCGGCCTCATCTACCACAATCTTGCTATAATCTGTTTTTTTGAGGCTATCGATAGGTATTATGCTATCCGTTTCACCTCTCAGACGCTTCTGGAGGTTGTTAAAATACATGTCATAAGCCTGCAAAGTAGTGAGCATACTATCCGTAACTCGCTTATTCTCAGCTATTTGTCTCGAAGTTGTGACCTCACTATAGCCCACAACGAGGTTCTTCAGCGGGGTGAAGACTATTGCCATGTAAACAATAAGGCCAATCACTACAAAAAGTGTGCTGGAAAGAATGATCACGTTCAAGGGGCTCAAACGCAGCGAGGCCTGCACTTCAAAGGTCTTGTCGTGCATCAAAACCAGTCGGTATTTCGTCCGTATCCGGTCCCATAATTTGTTAGTTTTCACCCCCCCTTTGGCCATTGACGCTGAAATGCTGTAATTTTCGCTTTAATTAAAATAATTTTGCCGTAATAGAGTTAATTATTCCGGTATAAAACTAGTAACCTTGAAACGATCCTCAGTCCTAATTCTAGTCACAATTTTACTTCTTTTTTTCGTTACGGCTTGCAGTTCGAGTAAAAATGCCGACCGAAATATCGTGACGCGGAGTGTTGATGACCTCATAGCTCGCGACAATGGGTATTTCAACGCCCGCCTGATCATGCGCGAGTCTGAGAAGAACCTATGGGAGGAACAGCAGGATAACTACGAAGAGATACTCCCCATTTTCAAGTATGGTACCCAGGAGCAGGCTACTGCCATACAACCGGGCATGAATGAGGTGAATACTAAGTGTTCGTGGGTCATTCAAAAACATAAAAAAAGCAAGTGGGTAGATGATTGTTACTTTCTGCTGGGCAAGGCCTACTTCTACGAACGCAATTATGATGAGGCGCTTACTTCATTTCAATATATCGTTGCCGAATATTCCAACCTCATTGAAAAGCAATCAAAAAACAAGCGTATTTCTGAGGATGAGGATGGCGAATTAAGTTTTTTTGAAAAACTCAAACACCAACCCGTATCCAGCGAAGCCGGAATATGGGTTGCCCGCTCACTAGTTGAGAAAAAGAAATTCAGTGAAGCACATACCGTTATCAGCGTATTGAAAAGCAAGGAGAATTTCCCCAAATGGTTATTGGGAGAATTATACGCCGTTGAAGCTGATGGCTACATGAAACAAGGACAAGTGGAAAATGCCGTTGAACCTTTATCAGAAGCTGTTGCCAACACCGAAGACAAAGTATTGAAGGCGCGCTACTTGTTTATCCTTGCACAACTGTACGCTCAACAACACGATACCAAAAATGCCATGAAAGCCTATCAGGAAGTTTTGCAATTAAAGCCTTCCTATGATATGGATTTTTATACTCGCCTCAATATGGCAAAGTTGAGTCTTGAAAATAGCTCTTTAAGCGGTCGTGAATCAAAAGAAGATTTACTCGCATTGCTAAAAGATGAAAAATATAAAGATTATTATGGACTAATATATTATACTCTAGCTGATATTGCTTTTGCCGATAAGGATCAGGATATGGGTATGCAATATTTGAATCTATGTATTCGCAGTACCAATGATGGAAAGCAGCGCGGATTAGCCTATATGCGTTTAGGCGATATTTATTTCAGCGAACCGGAATACAAAACGGCATACGCCTATTACGACAGCACCGTAAATACTTTGCCGAGTGAACATGAACGCTTTAAAGAAATAAAATCACTTCGCGACAATTTAAAGTTATTGGTAGACGAGTTAACTATTATTGAAACTGAGCGCAAACTTCAATACTGGGCCGGACTTTCCGATAAAGATTTAATGAAAGAATTGGAGAAGTTAGTTCCGGAGGTTGAAGAAAAAGACAGCCTGGAAGCAAATGTTACAGATCCTAATAATGTAACACCTCTTACACCGGGCATCACGGATGGTGATTTTTATTTTTATAACACTACCCTGCGCTCCCGAGGATTTTCAGAATTCAAAAAAACCTGGGGCACAAGAAAATTGGAAGACAACTGGCGAAGAAGCGAAAAAGGCAGCTTTGGTGAAGAAGGTGAAACAGCAGTTGAAGGAACAGGAGAAGAACAATCAATCGACCTGACAGGAAAAAATATTACAATTGATAAGATCAAGCAGAGTTTACCAACCACTCCCGAAATGATCGCTCAAAGTAATGCTCGGATTGCAGGTGCACTTTATCGTGCCGGCATGATTTACAAGGATAATTTCCGTGATAAGGCTAAAGCGATAGGATCATTTGAGGATAATGTCAATAATTTCGAGGGCAACGAATATGAAATACATTGTCTATATCAACTTTATCGATTAACGTCGGCTCCTGCACAAAACAATTACAAGCAAAAACTTTTAGATAAATATCCCGAATCAGACTATGCACGCATTATCACCGATCCGGGTTTCTATGAGCGAAAGGAAGCAGAAAAACATGCCTTAGAAGACTACTACGCAGTAACATATGATCTTTTACAAAAACGTAATTTCGCAGGTGTAAAATCACGCGTAGTTGCTGCAGATAGTTTATTCAAAGTAAATCCTCTCAAGCCTAAATTTGATATGCTCAATGCATTAGCTGATGCAGATAGCTTGGATTTATTTAAAAATAGCCTTCAAAAAGTTGCTTTAAAATATCCTGAACACGAAGTAGGCGTTCGTGCACAGGAAATACTGGACTACCTTCGTCGCGGCAGCGCTTTGGAGGATGCCGGAAAGGGAATTGTTACAGCCAATTACACCCACGACGCTACAGAGGAACATTATTTCATTTATGTCATGAGTGGAACAGGTAAAAATGCTACCACCATGAAGAATAACGTTGCCACCTTCAACAGTATTAATTTCAGCTCTGATAATTTAAAAATCAGTAGCCTTTTATTGGGCAAGGAAAATAGTATCATACTTGTAAAATCCTTCAACAATCAGGATAAAGCAATGATCTATTATTATGCCATCAAAGACAATCCGGGTGTATATAAAGATCTGGCTAAAGACGGATTCCTTCCTGTCGTGATCTCTAAGACTAATTATGTTCAATTCTTTAAGGTTAAAGATGTAGAAGGCTATGAGGCTTACTTCCAGGAAAACTATCTGGACAAATAATTGGAATTCCCCATTTAATTTGTGGAAGCATACCGCGTTTCAGTATGGCAACAGCGATACTTTTGTAATTTAGAGTTTGTCCCTCCAATCACAATTTAACTTACAGGCATGTCCTCAACTACCATCAAGGAGCAATTTTCGACCTACAAACGATTTATTCGTTGGTTCTGGATCATTTTTGGCTCAGGGTCATTATTGGTCATTATTTTTATTTTATTACTCTCGGCAGGAGTTTTTGGTGCATTGCCTTCCTTTGAGGAATTGGAAAATCCGCAGAGTAATCTTGCCACGCAAATTCTCACGAGCGACGGTGAACTGCTAGGACGATTCTATCGCGAGAACCGAACCAATGCCACCTATGATGAGATACCGCCATTCCTGATTGATGCACTTGTATCTACAGAAGATCGCAGGTTCTATGAACATAGCGGTATAGATGCAAAGAGTGTGATGCGTGTGATATTTAAAACAATACTGTTACACCAGGAAGAATCCGGTGGAGGTAGTACACTTACTCAGCAGCTGGCAAAAAACTTATATGGGAGACCTGTTGCATCTACAAAATTTGAATTAGGGCTTATCAAATTCAAAGAATGGATCACGGCAGCAAAATTAGAACGTCGGTATACGAAAGAAGAGATTATTGTAATGTATCTAAATACCATTCCGTATATCTACGATGCGAGTGGTGTAAAAACCGCTGCCAAAACGTTCTTCAACAAATCTATTCAAGATATTTCTGTAGAAGAGGCCGCCGTACTTGTAGGGATGGTGCAGAATCCTTCATTCTACAATCCTGTGCGCTTTCCTGATCGGTGTCGCGACCGAAGAAATATTGTATTGCATGAAATGCATGAAGCCAATAAATTATCGGATGAAGATTATCAAAAGGCAAAAGAGTCGCCACTGGTATTAAATTTCAAACGTCAGGATCATAAAGCAGGAAGTGGAACTTATTTCCGCGAATATTTACGTCAATGGCTGGCAGATTGGGTGGAAGAAAATCCAAAACCCGATGGTGGGAAATGGGATATTTATAAGGACGGATTAAAAATTTACACCACCATTGATAGCCGAATGCAAGCATATGCGGAGCAGGCATCGCAGGAGTGGCTCACCAAATTGCAAACGCAATTCGACAATCACTGGAAGGGAAATAAATATGAGCCTTGGGCTTATCCTTACAGCGGCAGAACTAATCCGGAATTGATTAACAAGGCGATGAAACAAACCGATCGCTATCGCGGATTAAAAAAAGCAGGGAAAACGGATGCTGAAATCGATAAGATTTTTCACACTCCGGATTCGATGACAGTATTTTCCTGGAAGAGCAAGAATTATGACCTCGATACGATAATGTCGCCGTACGATTCCATCAAGTATGTAAAGAAAATGCTTCAACCCGGATTTATGGCAATGGATCCTCATACAGGTGGCATCAAAGCATGGGTAGGTGGTATTGATATGCGCTATTTCCAACTCGATCACGTAAAACCTTCTCACGGTCGCCAGGTAGGTTCAACATTTAAACCTTTCGTATATACGGCGGCTATTGCAGATAAAGGATTTTCTCCCTGCTATCAAATTCCTAATCTCCCTGTATCATTTGAGAAGGGCGAAAAATGGGGACTCCTCAGCGACTGGACGCCAAAAAACTCTGACGGTCATTATGGAGGCATGCTTACGCTTAGCGAAGGATTAGGAAAATCGGTGAATACCGTTACTGCATTTTTATTGCGAGAAGTGGGAATTCAACCGGTTATTGATCTTTCTAAAAACATGGGCATAGAATCGGAAATTCCATATCAGCCTTCCATTTGTTTAGGCACACCGGAAGTAACTGTTTATGAAATGACTGCCGCTTATAGTGCTTTTGCAAATAAAGGCGTTGCTGTGCGACCTGTTTTTGTAACACGTATTGAAGATAAAAACGGCAATATCATTGCAGAATTTCCTGCCAAACGCGTAGAAGTGATGCGCGAAGAAGTGGCATCCGTTATGCTCAATATGATGGAGTATGTAGTAAATAGCGGTACAGGACAGCGCATTCGCCGTCCGGAATATGGAGGCATTACCAGCGAGGTTGCAGGGAAAACAGGAACTACACAAGAAAATACCGATGGATGGTTTATGGGAATGGTACCACAACTCGTTTGCGGAACCTGGGTAGGTGCTGATGACCCGGTTGTCCATTTCAGAAGCACGGCATTGGGGCAAGGCGCGAATATGGCATTGCCGATATATGGTTTATTTATGAAACGCGTCTATGCCGATAAAACATTAGGTATAGACCCCAATGCACATTTCCCTGCATACGAAGGCACACGAACCATTGAATTGGATTGTGGTAAATATCGCGACAATCAGCGCAATGATTACCAGGACCTAATGGAAGGATATAATTAGCATAATAGCGAAGCAATAAACTCATCGCCGACAGTTTACTTTTGCTGTCGGCGATTTTTTTTTGCCGTTTACGATTAACTTTATGCAGCCGACCGACCACCTATGGATCTTGATGCCTTCAAACAAATAGAAATAAATATCCCGGGAAATCCCGGCGTATATCGTTATTACGACAAGGAAGGCACCTTGTTATATGTGGGGAAGGCAAAAAATCTCAAGAAGCGCGTTTCGTCGTATTTTCAAAAGACCGATCATACGGCAAGGATAAAACTCATGGTGAAAAAGATCGCAAAGATCGAATTCACTATTGTGAATAATGAGGCCGATGCCTTTCTATTGGAAAACACCCTGATTAAAAAACATCAACCAAGATACAATGTCAATTTAAAGGACGGAAAAACGTATCCATATATCGTTGTAAAAAACGAGCGATTCCCGCGCATTTTCCTTACACGCCAAAAGCGACAAGATGGCGCTACTTATTTAGGACCTTATACCTCTGTTGGCAAGGTGAAAACAGTTTTTGACTTCATAAAATCTGTATTTCCGATTCGCACTTGCAACTTTCATTTGAGTGAACAAAATATTCAGGCGAAAAAATTTAAAGTATGTCTCGAGTATCACCTGGGAAATTGTAAGGGTCCATGTGAAGGGTTGATGCAGGAAGCTGATTACAATGAAAATGTGCAACAGATCATGCACATCCTCAAAGGAAATGTCGGATCTGTTAAAGTTGCATTTAAAAAACAGATGCAGCAATATGTAGAACAATTGCAATTTGAGCAAGCTGAATTAATGCGAAAAAAACTGGAGAGTGTAGAAGCCTTCCAGGGGCGCAGCACCGTTGTGAATACAAGCATTAGCAATGTAGATGTGTTCGGCTATACAGATGCCGAATCTTTCGCCGTAATCGGATATATGAAGATCATGCAGGGCATGGTAACACAGGCAACAACCTTAGTGCTCACCAGAAAACTAGATGAAACGCCGGAGGAATTACTTCAAATTGCAGTTATGGAATTGCGTTTACAATTTGAAAGTGACACACCTGAAATCATTGTTCCGTTTCAAATTGAATGGATAGATGAAAAATTAGTGCAAACCGTTCCTCAAGCCGGCGATAAAAAGAAATTATTAGAGCTTGCATTCAAAAATGCGATGTATGTGCGCGAGGAAAAGGAAGCGGGAAAGCAAAAGCGCGAAGATCGCAACCAGAATACACGAGTACTTGAAGCTATCAAAGCCGATTTCAAACTCACTCAATTACCATATCATATCGAATGTTTTGACAACTCAAATATCCAGGGAACCAATCCGGTTGCGAGTATGGTATGTTTTAAAAATGCCAAGCCCAGTAAAAAAGATTACCGTCATTTCAATATCAAAACAGTTGAAGGACCCAACGATTTTGCCAGTATGCATGAGATCGTTCATCGTCGATACAAACGTCTGATAGAGGAGGCCATTCCATTGCCACAACTTATTGTTATTGATGGCGGTAAAGGACAATTAGGCGCCGCAGTAGACGCCTTAAAAGAACTTGGCATTTATGGACAGGTAGCAATTTGCAGTATTGCAAAACGACTTGAAGAAATATATTTCCCGGAGGATCCCCTACCCTTGTATATCAATAAAAAGAGTGAGAGTTTGCGGGTAATACAACAGCTTCGCGATGAAGCCCATCGTTTTGCCATCACTTTTCACAGACAAAAACGAAGTAAGTCGGCTATTAAATCAGAGCTTGACGACATTAAAGGAATTGGCCGGGCTACGGCGAGTAATTTATTGAAGGCCTTTAAGTCGGTAAAGAATATTCGCAATGCAAGCATTGAAGCGCTAAGCGAAGTTGTAGGTCAGGCGAAGGCACAGATCATCATTGATCATTTTCATACCACCGGTGAGTCATCGAAGGCATAAAAAAGTGAAGGCCGACTTATTAGATCGGCCTTCGGTTCAAGTATGAATAGAAAAGCAAGGTAATTAAAATTCCCAGAGCGTGTGTTCGAATTCGAAGATCTGTTGTTTGATTCTTTCGCTTTCCAACACCTGATCGATACCGGTAGCATAGCTTTCGATATTGCGATCATAAACGTTATCTTCTTTAACGACTACGCTGTTGAACAATCTCATTTCGAAGATATCTTCATAGGTCAGGTAACGAGCGCTGTTTTTGTCATTAAATACTTCATGACGTATCAGCACGTTACGCAGATCCGGATAGTATAACCAGAACATTGTTTCGGTAGTGATCACTTCACCTGTTGTAGGGTCAATACGATCGCGAATCATGGAGAGTCCGATGATGCGTACCACCATTGTGGAAGTTTCTTCATCGAATACCCAGTCTTCTTTAATCTGTATTTTCTGAACGGTCTTATAATCGAACTCGTTCACTACGATTACCGGCACCTCCTCATAAGTTGTTTCATCGAGGATCCATGTGGTATCCACTTTATTGAAGCGCGCTTTGAGTTCATCCGTAGGGATGGCAGTTCCTTCGCGAAAGTCGTCATACAATGGGCTATACGCAGTGAGTTCACCACTCATAACCGCATCATACACAACTTGTACGAAAGGATCTACGGGCCAGGTAAATGGCAAATTGATCTTTTCACGGAAGTCGATATTACGCCAGATCCTTTTCTCCCAATAGATATCAGCTTCGCGGATATCATCGTAAGGAATGATCTCACGTGTACCGAGCAGTTCACGCTTATAGATGCCATCCAGCTTTGCAGGGCTGGTTGGCTGAGCATGTACGGCAGTACCAAGTACCAGTACCAAACCGAGAATTAACAATGTTCTATTCATACCTTTTATTCAACTTAAGATTAACCGCCAATCAATTTAAATGAGGCGCTAATTTTTACTGTACGACCGTCAGGCATTTTCACGGCAACATCGTTCAACACGATAGTATCGCCGGGTTTGCATTTTTTCTGAATGTCTTTCATTGTGCTAGAGAATTTAGACGAATTAGACATATCAGAAACACCGCCACTACCTTTCGGAGCGTAGAGCATTTCGAAACCGGTAACTGTATAAGGCACCTGGAATACGAAGTCAGGGTTTTTCACAATGATACCATCAGCGGCTTTAAATTCACCGATCTTCATTGGACCACCTTTAGTATTCAGGATGTATACATATGGATCAGGCACACGGCGAATTCTGAATTTCTCAGAAGATTTTTCAACGCCTTTGTTTCCTTGAACGCTTACTACGATTTCTTCTTCACCAACTTTTGAAGGGCGAGCAACATATTCTTCGCCTTTCACTTTGGTAACACCGCAACCTGATGCGCTTACTTTTTCAGAAGCATAACCCGGTACGGAAATTTTGATAGGATTATCTACACCAATATATAATACGTTCATTGCTGTAGGAGAGATAACGGCCTTACCCACTTCGAAAGTTTCGTAACCGGCTTCAAAAGGATAGAAGCGGAATTCACCTTCTTTAGACGGGTGAGGAATCTTGATAACGCCTTGGAAATTGCGTTGTCCGTTAGCGCCTTCTTTGATTTTACCGATACCATTAACCATATCGATTGGACGAGCGCCATTCAGTGGAATGTCTTTTCCTTCCACTTCAAGAAACGCTGTTCCTGTAGGGTCGGCTGGGTCTTTTTTCACTGCACTTGTGAAAGTTCCCACGTACACTTCCGGTTTAATGTTCTTAGAAGTTGCTCCGATAAAAATGTCAGCAGTATATTCGGAGCCCTTGCGAACATAAGAGCTAGGAGCTACAACCATGGCAGCCATTTTATCAACTTGAATGTCTTCTGCATTGATTTTACGGCGGAGGTAGTCGAGGATGGTTGATTCAGATGATTTCGCATCTTGTTGAAACTTGGTAAGGATGGTCATAACGGCGATAGCAGGAACGCGATCGAAATTATATTCTTCCCAGTTCGTAGCATGTTCCCCTTCAGGTACTTCTACGATACGCAGTGGCACATCGATACCACTTTCTTTACCAAGCACATTCAAGAATTTCTCACGTGCGTCATTGATTTTAGCCTCAAGCTCTTTACCTTTTCCTTCATTGAGGAACAGGCGGCTTGTTTTCTCCATTTCACCTTCAGTTTTTAATTTTTCAGGATGATCAGGATTTGGACCGCCGGCGCGAGCTTTAACCTCTTCTTTCAAACCTTCTACATACTTTACAAACTCATCGCTCATTTTCTTCGCTTCAGTTGCCTGGCGAAGGATTTCTTGAGTTTCAGGACGAGCATCTTTGGCAGCAGCCTTAGATATCATAGTCATCATCAACTCATTTTTGCTGGTGAGGAGTTCGTTACTGGAGCTAATACCGTTGTTCACAGTATTAAAAGCATTCAGAATTTCCGCAGAAACGTTCAATGCCAAAAGGGCTGTAAGCACCAGGTACATGAGGTTGATCATGAGCTGGCGTGGTTCCTTAGGTATTGACATTGTTTATTAAATTTTATTAGTTAAGTAAAAGTTGATCATTAATTGTTTTTATGAACGGGCAGCACCCATGCTCATTGCGCTTAACATATTACCATACACGCGGTTGAGCGCTGCGAGGTTATTAGAAAGCTGAGCGATCTCTTCACGATATTTAGAAGTATCGGTAAGTGATTCCTGCAGGTTATCCATTGCAGAGTTAAGGCTGCCATAGAATTTGTTCATTGCTTTCAGGTGGTTATTTGTATCCTGAAGTTCGAGTTCATAAATAGCATTGAGTTGGCTAAGGTTTTTAGTAACCATTTGCACTTGCTCATGATATTTAGATGTATCAACTGAAGATGCAGTAATCTGTTCCATAGCACGAGCTGCATTTGCATAAGCATCGCGCATTTCAGCAACAGCTGTTGAAGCATCTTTAATTTTGTTAGAATACTCATTCGTATTTACGGCAGCATCCTGAACATCTGAAAGTTTCTCGATGTTTTCACCGAGTTTTTTCAGGTTTTCACCGAGGCGTTCGATCATCACCGGCTCAACTTTGCTGTCTTCCAACATTTTGTCGAGCTGACGAGTTACGCTTTCTTTCGGCTCAGTCATTTTGTGTACTTTCTTTCCGGATTTAGCTTCTTCAACTTCAGGAGCGATATCCAGGTCCGGATAGATTTTTTCCCAATAATAGTCTTTGTGTGGTGGGATAATACCCAGCATGAGGAAGAGGAATGCCTCGGTAAGCATACCAACCATCAACATCTGGTCGGCACCCGGCCAGTGAAGGATCTTGAATAATGCACCCACCAATACTACGGATGCTCCAATACCGATGATCAGGTTTTTGATTCGTTTAAAACGATCGGATTCAAAAAATGCTGACATTTTGCTTTTGTTTTTTAACGGTTTTAAGAAATGATTGAAGTACTAAATAAAAAAGTTAGGCTTATCGGGAATTATGTAATCAGATTAAAAATCACTCATTGAACGACCGAGGAATGTCATACAGCAACGGAAGCCGATATAACATTTTGCAGTATCCTGGAATTCCCAGTGACGAGAGCCGGTCTGTATATAATAGCTGATATCTTTCCATGAGCCACCGCGGAGTACCTTGCGTTTCAAAGCAGGAGGATCGCTGTCCTCTGCATCATAACGATAGTCAGGGTTCTCATCGTGGAGGAATGAATAAGTATTTTCCTGGAAGGCGCTGCTTGTCCATTCAGAAACGTTACCTGCCATATTATATAAACCGAAATCGTTCGGAGCATATGAATATACTTTCACGGTATAGTAGCCACCGTCTTCAGGATAGTTACCGCGACCGGGTTTAAAGTTGGCGAGGTAGCAACCTTTGGTATTGCGCACATAAGGACCACCCCAAGGGTATGGTGCCATATCGCGACCACCGCGGGCAGCGTATTCCCATTCGTGTTCTGTAGGCAAACGGAAATCGTCGACTTGCACTTCTTCATGTGCTCTGCGCCAGTCGTTCCAGAAATCTGAACGCCATGTAGCGAAGGCACCTGCTTGTTTCCATGACACCCCAACTACAGGATAATCATCGAATGCAGGGTGAGAGAAATACTGACGAGTCATCGGCTCATTATATGAATAGGTGTAATCATGCACCCATACCAATGTATCCGGATAGATTTCTATCGGCTCTTCAACAATGAACTCAGCGATGTTTTTATCGCGGTTTGATTTGCTTGCAGCCTCTTTCCACTTCACATAACGATAGTTATACTGCAACTGACGAGTGTCGATTGCCTTAATACCATAGTAAGTTTCGCTGGCAGGCAGGTAAAGTTCTTCCAGGCGTGAGCGTGTTTCCTCATCGTCCCAGTCGATTTCCTGACTCCAGTCGATCAGAGGCACCTCTGATTCCATGCCTTCTTCTTCTTCCACATAGTGGTCGAGGAGTGTGTGCATGATAGAGTCGCGCACCCAGTAAACGAACTGACGGTACTCGTTGTTAGTGATTTCGGCATCATCCATGTAGAAGCCCTGGATAGAGATGGACTTCGCTCGTGCCCATAGTGAGTTGTTCACATCCTGATCGCTCGGACCGATGTGAAGGGTTCCCGACGGAATGTACACCATCCCGTATGGATTAACGGGCTCCCATTCCGGACGGTCCTGCATGCCGAGGAGTTGACCGCGGTAATCATCCCAACTCGAATGACTACAGCCTGAGCCAACGATGATGGCCACGAATGCAAGGGTGAACAATTGCAGATTTCTTTTCATACTTGAGATCAATTTGTGCTGATTATTCCGTGTAAAAATAGCATTTTTAACGTAATACAAAGTTGTGTTACCACTGTTTATACACACAGATTGGGTAAAAGTAGGCCGAAATTAGCCACTTTTTACCAAATCACAAATTTTTGGTTGTTAATGATACAGAAATCTGGGGTTGTTGATCATCTTCCCTGCACGCGGTCTGGCCACCGGAATGCTGTATCTTACTACTATCTCATGCGACCCTGAACTAACTGTGTTCAAAGCCGACAAGGTGACATCATAGCTGTAGCTGAGTAACCAGCGATCAGCAACCCTCATCCCCGCCATCAGTGCAACCGCATCGAAAGCCAGTGCTGTATTGGCTCTGCAGGATATTCCTGCTTGGATGTTGTTGTTGTATGTGACAAGGGTGTTGAGGTCGACAACACCTTCATTGAGATCGGTTTTATAAAGAACATTTGGCATAATACGGAACCGGTTACCCGCATCAAAACCATATGCGACATAAACGTATCCGTTGGGATTATATTGTACTGTGCCCGAATTTGCATCGTTTCCCGCTGTAATCGGCAGCAGTAAATGGTTTGCTGATATCCCCGCAGTCAAATTCCGGCCAAAGAAATACATACCGAAGGCGGCATCAGGTATCATTTTTGAAATAGTTGTGACAGGCAAATTAGGGTCATTATGGTTCACACCACCCTCATAATTGCCTGTTGGCGTTACCAATTTTGCACCATTTATTGTCTCCTGAAAAATACCGCCACTAGCCCCAATACTCAATGTCGACGGCCCAAAACGCTTGTGATACGCATAATCCAGTGATGCCCCCGTTGTACGTTGCTGTCCCATAATGTCATTAATCACTGTCACGCCAACCGCACTATTGATTTTATAAATTGGTGCGTGAGAAGTTAAAGATTGTGACACGGGCGCTCCGGGTAAACTTACCCACTGACTACGCACACCAAGGGTTGAAACCCAAGCGTCCTCTACACCAATGGCAGCCGGGTTGAATCCGGAGGTATTAAGCATGTATTGGGTGAATTGCGGATCTTGCTGACCGTAGCTGATCAACTGCGCCTGTGCGTTAAACACAGCAACACTGAAAACCAAGCCACATGTAATTCTTGCGTAGATCTGCTTCATTGCAACTATAACGTAAAATATGATATTTCCGTATGCGCTGATAAAGGTACTACACACTGTACGCTTATCCAAGTGTCTGCACCTCAGAAACAAAATCTTGCAATGTGGTGACCGGCTTTTTACAGGTGAAATTGTGACAAACAAATATTCTGGTCTCGACATCACTTGCTCTGTGTTGGAGCAGGGGGAATTCGGATACTGCATTGTTGCCGTTCTGTACCAAAATATGCGGATGATAATGTGTAAAAATTCTATCGCGCATCACTTGATGGTCGGGTCCCGTTACTGCAATTTCAACTGAAGGGTAAATCTGTTTCAATGCCGACAACCACCAATTACCAAATGAAGTAGGGTATTTTATTAATGAATTTTTCATAGCACCCAGCATTGTCCGGACCCTTTCTACATCTTTAGTATTTCCTAACATAATTGATCTTCTCTGAAAATTTGAAAGCATAATACTATTACCGGATGGTGTAGCATTATCATAATACTCAGCATTTCTCGAAGGCAAATCTGTTTGCGATTTCTCCGTGAAGAAAAACATTCCATCGGTGGCACTAAAATTTGCAATCACATATTCCATACAGCCATCAGCTTGTTTAAACCATGCTTCATCGCCGGTAATTTCAAACACATCAAATAATGCTTGAATTAATGTAGCATAATCGTCAAGAAAAGCTGTTTGTTTTGCAATGTTGTTGGTGATGACATGCCAGTATGCATTTTCAGTATTCTTTCTTTTGAAAGCACTTGTTAAATGTTGAACAAGTTGTATCGCTTTTTGTCTGAATTGCTCTTCGCCGGAAGCCTTATATGCGTCTACAAATGCGCTACACATCAATGCATTCCAGCTAAGAAGAATTTTATTGTCAAGTGCGGGCTTGATTCGCTTTTCACGATATTGCAATAATTTACCTTTTACAAGCTTAAGCTTTGCCGAGAATGCTTCGTGCGTCATATCCAATTGTCGCGCAGTTGTTTCATCTGAGGCATCGCGGTGAAGTATATTCGTATGTTCCCAATTCCCCGCTGAGGTAGCATTAAACACTTTCGCTGCCCATACGGCATCATCACCCAAAGCATTTTCAAGGTCTTGGTAAGTGAATGTATAATATAGTCCTTCAACTCCTTCGCTATCGGCATCATATGCAGCATAAAGACCGCCAAGTTCATCGCTACATTCTCGATCGATATATTGAATAATGTCTTTCACTACCTGCAAATAATTATTATCTCCGGTAGCCCTATACGCTTCGGCATAAAGACTGCATAGGAGTGCATTATCGTAAAGCATTTTTTCAAAGTGCGGGATCATCCATTTATTATCGGTAGCATATCTTGCGAATCCGCCACCAATCTGATCGAAGATTCCGCCCTGGTGCATTTTATTGAGTGAAAGAATTACATGATCGAGAATTGGTTTATTATTTGTGAACCATGCGTATCGCAACAAAAATCGCAGAGTCATGGTTGCGGGGAATTTAGGTGCACTTCCAAAGCCACCGTCTACCCTATCGAAGTTTGACTGAATGGTGTTTATAGCAGCATCCAATTGTTGTTTCGAAAAAATATTTTCAGATTCTAAAACAAAATTTTTCTCTAGAAAAGCGCCATCCATTTTAGCGATATGTTCCATGATCAGATTTGCCTGATGCTCTACTTTATCGCGATCGTCAGCATAAACCTGATACATATACATCAACAATTCTTTCCAAGAAGGTTTGCCATAGCCCGGCTTAGGGGGGAAATAGGTTCCGGCGTTAAATGGTTTTAATTCAGGCGTAAGGAAAACGTTCAGCGGCCATCCTCCGGCACCGGTGAGTATCTGGCAGGCATTCATGTATATATTATCCAGATCGGGGCGTTCTTCTCTGTCTACTTTAATATTGATAAAGTATTTATTCATCAATTCAGCGGTGGTATCATCTTCAAAACTTTCGTGTTCCATCACATGACACCAATGGCAGGCCGCGTAACCGATAGAAACAAGAATGGGTTTATCTTCTGTTCTTGCTTTTTCTAATGCTTCTTCACCCCATGGATACCAATCAACAGGATTGTGTGCATGTTGCAGCAGGTAGGGCGAAGTTTCATTGATGAGTTTATTTGTTGGCATACGAATATTAATTTAGGTATTTACTAGGTTTTCCGATTGCATCTCAGGTTGGAGGAATAAAAACTTTTCGCCTTCCTTACACATGAATGGCAATTACAATCAATCGGATTAACAATAAAGGTATTTACAAAGTTTGTATGCCGTTAATTCCTAAGAAATTAAAGTTACATCGGCCATAAAAAATAAGCAAGCTGACCTATTCGAATAGGTTCGCATGTAAAGGCAAGGAGTGTTGGAATAAATTACTTACTTCTTTTTATTACTGATGGCGAGATATTTATCCAATGCCATAGTAATGGAAGGAGAATCATGACTAGGCGCTTTGAGATCTACGCGAAGATTTTGTTCTTCCATAGCCTTGAGTGTGGATGCGCCCATACAACCAATGCGCAAATCGCCTTGCTCGAATCCGGGGAAGTTTTGAAAGAGGCTTGCAACACCGGTTGGAGTATAGAGGATGATCATATCATAATCTATTTTCCCTTTCAAATCAGAAAGATCGGCGGGAACCGTTTCATACATGAATGCTTCTGAGAAATCGGCATTAATAGATTTGAGATATTCGGTATAGATGTCTTTGTGGTTGACTGTACAAGGAAAGAGGAACTTTTCGCTGATATGTTTTTTGAACAGATCGAACATATCCGTGTCTTTTCCTGTGCCGAAGAATACCTTGCGTTTACGATATTGTATATATTTCTGAAGGTAAACGGCAATAGCCTCGGTAACGCAAAAATATTTTGTCATTTCCGGCATGCGTATTCTCAGTTCTTCACAAATGCGGAAGAAATGATCGATAGCATTGCGGCTGGTGAAAATGACTGCAGTGTAATCGAGTATGTTGATACGTTGCTTTCTGAAGTCTTTCGACGACAGTCCGCGCACCTGAATAAACTGACGGAACTCAACTTTAATCTTATATTTTTCAGCAATCTCCTGATATGGTGATTTAGGCACCTCAGGCGGTTTTGGCTGGGAAACGAGAATAGATTTTACCGGTTTCAAACTGGTTGGCTGCGGTTTGTTCATCGGTTACTTATTTAGGCTGTGAACCGGCCCAAAGGTCAAACAGCCTTATGGCTATGAGTAGTGGGGCCACTTCGAGGGCGCAAATATACAGCAAAAAGTAGAGGATATGCAATTTCCCCGAACTCAGGGCAACCGTAAGGCCTTTAAACACCCTCAAAACAATGGCAATGGCAACCAATATCAAAGCTGCAAACAGTGCCCAGGTATTGACAGGAGGTTCTGCAAAGGCAGCCAGAAGGATGAAGGGAAGCAGTCCTATTCCAAGCAGGTGGTAAATCACCAAAGCATTGAATCTGAAAAATCTAAGGGATGCCGTGATATTGAATACAGCACCAACAAACCTATAAACAAAGCCCTTCACCAGATATAATGCAAATACAGCCATAACCATAAGTGCGACATTTAACCCTGTCTGGTTAAAGGGAAGGTTCACATGATAATATGTTGTGGTCAAGTAGACCAGCATACCTCCTCCCAGGGCAAAATTGATGAAGGTGAGAAACTTAAAAATGTTGGCCGAAAACTCTCTATCGCGGTAAATCTGTTGTCCGAGGTTGGTATTTAATATGACAGTAAAATTCTCACGCAATTCCTTGCCATAGGTATATCTTAGCCAGGTAACATAAATTAGCATCAGCAGGCACAATCCGGGAAGCAGAAGATCGCGTTTTTCGACATGAAAGCTGCTGAAAGGTGCTGTTTTGCGATTGGTGTTTGGTGATGCGAGGAGGCTATCGTAATCAACCGGTGCAAAATGCATGCGTTTCATCAAAGCAGCAGTATCATAAGCGTAGTGAATGAGGGTATCGGGAGCGGGATTTTGCAAAATGGTGTCCTGTGCCCCGGCTGTAACACTGAGGGAGACCATTAAGCATGCAGCTACCGTAATTCGCTTCACTAGAAATAATTGATGTATCCGAAATGCACTTTTGTATTTTTCACCTGCACAGGATTCATATTTGAGCCTCCGAGTGCATATGAAAGGCCAAAGATACCCGCTTTTGTTTCAAATCGAACGCCGGCGCCGAAACCGTAGGGATAGACCAAAGCAGTATTATCGAGTGCATTATTTTTGGTAACGCCGGCATCGACAAAAACCGATGTATAGGCATTTTGAGACAGCAGGTATCGATATTCAAAGGTGCCGATATGATAGTCGGAGACCGGCAAGCTTTGTTCATCAAAACCTCTTAGCAATTGATTTCCGCCGATTCTATATAATTCATTCTCAACAATATTATCGTGTAAAATAGATGCTCCGCGCACCTGTAATAAAATCGCCATACGATTATACAAGGGAATAAAATATTGCAGATCATATTGATATTTCAGCGACAGGGATTTATTTTCAATGCTATCATATAATGTACTGAAATCGAAATCAGGAGTTAAGGGATTAAACAATTCTGTAATGCTTACATTTTCGAGGATAGTCCGCGTTCCGGCGGTGCCTGTCAATGCAATGGCGTATCCCTTTCGCGGATTAAATGTATAATCGAGATGTTGATATTGCCAGGTGAGGCCATAAGCATTCTCTTTCACGTCGAGCATAGATGGCAATGCATAATTCAACAATACAAAAGTGGTATCCGGTCTGAGTACGGAAGAATTATAAAACGAAGTAAAACCTTTTAATGAATGATTTCCTGCTATCTGCCAAACAACGCCTGCAGAAGCTTTTCTTTCGAGGAATGTCGAATCCTTTAAATACAGATGAAACGAGGCATCAGGGCCAAGCGGTATATGCGGTAAATATGGATAGGTAAATGCCGCGTCCATTGACTTTGAAGCACTTTCGAGTTTTGTATATTGGAAATGAATCTCCTCGCCTGAATGAAACACGTTTTGAAGATGTAAACGCATATCACCCGTAATGATCAATCGTCCTGTAATT
This sequence comes from Chitinophagales bacterium, assembly GCA_019694895.1. GTDB lineage: Bacteria > Bacteroidota > Bacteroidia > Chitinophagales > BACL12 > UBA7236. Next base: position 23,508 of record JAIBBA010000009.1, on the reverse strand, counting down.
TCATTATTCGGCAGCACACCAAGAAGAAAGTCAAAACTGCCGGAACGCTTGTCATCAGCGAATATGAGAACAGTGGCTTTATTTCCCATGAACTCAATTTGGGGGGCTTTTGTTTGCTGAAGAAAATTCAGTTCTTTCAAACGCGAAGGCAGTGCATCGATCAGTGATTGATCATAAGGTTGACCGGAAATTATTTGAGTATATTGTGTGATAAAGTTTGATGTTACTTGTAATGATCCTATTACCTTAATGGTATCAAAAAAGATGAGAATATTTTTCTCAAATATCACCTTTGCCGATAATGTTGAGTCGATGTATGTTATACTGTCGAGATGCGATGATGCAAACGGATAACCATTGTTGTTTGCATAGGATACCAATTCCTGTAAAAATGATGCTGCCTTATTTTGATTATAAGTAGTATTTATCCAATCTTCGGGATCAAAACCTGCAGCGCGCAAAAGCCAAGGCTCTACACCTGAAGCATCTAGATTAGCCCACAGCACTTTTTTGCCAAGGTTTATTTCTACGACTTTTACAGAAGGGTTACCGTGCATTTCATTTGGTTCCCATCGCCATGCAGCAGTGAGGTAGCCGTCTATTTGCATCGTGTGCACCAAATCATTCAATGCATGTTCTGCTTCCTGTATAGTAGCAAAAGTGGTATTGAAATCGGACAGATATTCGTTAAGTTGATTGTTGTAGTTTGTGACAATATATATACTATCCTGAGCATGTGCATGATGCCAAAGAAAAAAATTCAAGCAGAGGAGTATACCGAATCGCCTCATGGTAATGGTTATGCAAATTTACCCATACTTTTGCAGTAAGCGCATGTACATTAACGATCAGGAGGCCGGTATTTATTTGCATATCCCTTTTTGCAGAAAGGCCTGTCATTATTGCAATTTTCATTTCTCAACCTCCCTGCAGTCAAAAGAGGCATACCTCCTTGCCATGCACAGTGAGATAGATGCGCGTGTAGGGTATACCGAAGGAAAGATCATTCGATCGATATACTTTGGAGGAGGCACACCCTCTGTGTTGACGGCTGATGAAATCAGTTCCCTGCTTGCGCATATCAAGCAGCTTCATACCGTTCGCGCTGATGCGGAGGTTACACTGGAGGCGAATCCCGATGATCTTTCTAAACCCTATATTGAGTCCATTCATGCAGCCGGTATTAATCGATTAAGCATTGGCGTACAATCATTTATTGACCACGACCTTCAATGGATGAATCGCACTCATACGGGGTCACAGGCAAAGCAGGTTATTACCGATGCCATGTTAAGTGGGTTCGAGCATATGTCGGCAGACCTCATTTATGGTATCCCCGGATCATCGCATGAGGAATGGCGGTCCAACATTCAAACATTGATAGACTTGAAGGTGCCACATATTTCGAGCTATGCGTTGACCGTTGAACCAAAGACTGCTCTTGCCCATTTCATTCAAACCGGAAAATCCGAAATGCCTGATGAGCAATTGGCTGCAGAGCAATTTGAGATTCTTCGCCACATGTTGATTGATGCGGGATATGATCATTATGAAATTTCCAACTTTGCATTACCCGGTCATACTGCCATACACAATAGCGCCTATTGGGCAGGATATTATTATTTAGGAATTGGAGCTGCAGCACATTCGTATAATGGTGTTTCGCGACAATGGAATATCAACAACAATGCCTTATATATACGATACGATAAATCGGGAAACGAATACTACACCATAGAAAATTTAGACATGCATCAGCGCATGAACGAGCGGATCATGACAGCCCTGCGAACAACACGTGGCTTAGACCTGGAGCGGTTTTTGAGCGAATTTGGTGAAGTATATCATAATCAACTGACAAATGAAATTCGCCGATTGGAAAGTGCAGAGAAAATGATTATTGAAAATAATATTGCACGTATTTCTCCATCACACTTATTCATAGCCGACAGTGTGATCAGCGATTTGTTTTTTGTTGACTAAAAATAATTGAATGGTGCTAAAGAAGCTGCCTTATTCTTTGGCGAGTTTGGCGATTTTATCTTCCAATTCATATTCATCACCCTCGATATAGCCGGTATGTTTATCAACGATATTCCCGCTTTTATCGGTGATCACGGTAAATGGCACGGATTGACCGCCCAATAAACGCTGAAGGTCTTTATTGGTATCGAGAAGCACTGTATAAGTCCAACCTTGTCCTTCGGCATAAGATTTTGCATTTGCCTTGGTTTTGGCATCGTCGATAGAAACTGCGATGATTTCAACCTTGTAATCTTTTTGCCAGTCTTCATAAATTTCAGCAATATTATTCAACTCCTCCTTACAAGGCACACACCAGGTAGCCCAGAAGCTGAACACCTGAATAGTGCTGTCATTACTATAATCGGCCACATTGATTTTATTGCCATTAACATCAGAAAGTTCAAGGCTTGGGAGTTTATCCTGAGCATTAACCATAGTAATAGCAGCAAACAAGGTGGCAGAAAGCAGAACAAATTTTTTCATCGCAAGGGTATATTTTGTTTCAAAGATAGCATTTGCAGAGCAAGATATGTGCCAATTTTCCTTAGGTTTTAGCCTCCTTGCGGGCAATGACCGAGGAAATGACATTAAAACGACGAAGTCTGAACATTACCGGTATCCAGCATTTTACACTACAGGAGCCTGTCAATTTGAAAAGGAGGGAGATCAAAGTCGGCACAGGTGCTTAACTTAGCGTCGGAAACCTTAGCCTATGAGAAAAAGTTTTTTAGTAGCCTTGATGATTGCCTCTGCGATGACTGTATTTGGACAGGGAGCGATATCCGGCGATTTGCAATTGAATACGGAATTCTATCAGCGCGACAGTCTAATTGGGGCTACCGGTACACCCCACTACGACAATTTATTGAGTGGTGCCAATAGCTGGCTTACTACCTATTACAGGAATGATGCCTGGGGATTGGAGGCAGGCGTTCGCCTGGATATGTTTTTGAATTCGAATCTTCATAATCCCGGGATTCCATATACAGATGCCGGTATTGGCAGGTGGTATATCAGTAAAAAGATCGATGCATTTAAGATAACGGGAGGATATATTTATGATCAATTTGGAACCGGATTGACATTTCGTGCTTACGAAGAAAGACCATTAGGCATAGACAATGCACTTTTTGGCGTTGAACTTGAATATCAGATAAATGATGATTGGAAAATAAAGGCAATTGGCGGACAAATGAAAGATTTGTTTACCAGATATGAGCCTGTTATTAAAGGTGCAACGATTGAAGGTCTTTTGCCCACAAAAAATTCGAATATAACGATAGCGCCGGGAGCAAGTTTTGTTAACCGAACGATAGATCAGGATAATATGGATATCATTGTTGCGCAAATCAACAGTTATGATCTTGCCGACAGGTTTGTTCCGAAATACAATATGTATGCGGGGAGCATTTTCAACACATTATCTATAAAGAGTGTTACCTGGTATGCAGAATATGCGATGAAATCGACTGATGCTATCAGAACACCAAGTGGGATTCTTGATGACAGCAAGGGGAATGTGTTATACTCGTCACTCACCTACTCGACTTCAAAAATCGGTGACGGTTTTGGTATTACCGGGCAAGTGCGCATGGTTGATAATTGGGTAATGCGAGTATCTCCGAACACTACGCTACTGGATGGGATAATGGATTATTTGCCTTCATTGACGAAGCAGAATTCACTTCGCCTTACGGCACGATACCAGGCGGTGGCGCAGGAGTTGGGAGAATTTGCTTATCAGGTGAATGGCACTTTCACTCCGAAAAAAGGATATACCATCAACATCAATTATTCGAATGTTACCAACGATACTACCGAATTATTTACGGAGGTATTTGCAGATTTCGAAATGCGCAAGCAGAAATACAAGTTATTATTAGGAGGACAATTAGTTCACTACAATCAGGCAATTTATGAGAACGAGCCCGGGCGTCCAATGGTAGAGGCGATTACACCATTTGCAGAATTTACTTATAAATTCTCAAAGAAAAAATCGATGCGCTTGGAATTGCAATATCAGCATTGCGAACAAGACTTTGGTAGCTGGGTGTATGGATTAGTTGAATATAATATTGCCCCCAAATGGAGTTTTGCCGTAAGCGACATGTGGAATTACGATCCATTGAAAACAGATGATGCATTACATTATTATTCTGTTTTTGCAGGATACACACAAAAATCAACCCGATTCACGTTGAATTACGTGAAACAAATTGCGGGTATTGTTTGCACCGGAGGTGTTTGTCGTTACGAGCCAGCCTTCAGCGGATTAAAAGCAGGTATTACAACAACATTCTAAATTTATTTGTATGATGAACAGAACGAGGATAAACGTATTAATGCTTTCGGTAGCTTTATTGCCTTTTGCATTTTCGTCGTGCGACGAGGTGGGACCTACAATTGACCTTACAGATACAGAATATGAAACCGGTGTTGGCACTCCTGAAACGCCTCAAAACAAAGTAGTGTTAATAGAAGATTTTACAGGAGCTGCATGTCCGAATTGCCCCGACGCACATATTGCTATTAGTGATGCAATAAGCGCACATCCTGGAAGGGTGACAGCAATAGCAGAGTATAATTATTTTGCAGATCCACTATATATCGAGCAAAATCTGACCACTACAGAATCATATCAACTTGATGATTACATGGGTCCGGTTGTAGGATGGCCTGCCTCATTTATTGACAGAACAGATTTTGAAGCCGATGGATATATTCCTGAAGTGCCTGCGAATATTGCTTCGTATGTGAATGATCAATTAGCTCTTAGCTCTCCATGTAATATTGAAATAACCCCAACGTTTGATGCCGCAACACGCAACTTACATGTGCTGGTTAAGGTAGCCTATACTTCTGATGTTACGAATGTAAATCATTTAAGTGTTGCATTAGTTGAAAGTGGCATTATTGCAGCGCAGATCGATGATAATGTTGGCGGTGAGGTTGAGGATTACGTACACAATCATGTATTGAGAAAATTCCTAAGTTTTTACCTTGGTGAGGCTTTGCCGGAAGAAAATGTTGCCGGCAGATGGTATACATTCGAATACGACTACACGCTTCCTGACACATGGAATGCCGATAATATGGCAGTGATAGGATTTGTGCATAATTTCGAAACAGAAAACAAAACGGTAATCCAAGCCGCTGAAGCAGATTTGTAAACAGATAACACTTATAAAATAAGCCATTCGAGTTTCGGATGGCTTTTTCTTTTTTACTGAATTATGATTTTTGTTATTGCTGTAACTTCATTTTGTTTTGTATGCAGGAAATAACAACCCGGAGCAATTTTAGATATATTGAGAGGTGCTCCTGACTTATAATTTAATTGATTCAGCACACTATTTCCTCCAAGAGAGAACAATTCGATATCAGCTGTTTCATTTGATGACGGCAAAATAATTTGCACCATATCAGTGGCAGGGTTCGGATAAACATTAATAGTTTCTGCAATAAAGTCTTCTACGGCCACATTGCCTCGAACTTGATAATAATATACATCGTGTTCAGCGCCTACAGGGTCATAGGAGCGTGTTCCGTATCCATCATCGGCAATTGCCTCAATGTAGTATCGAACATCAGTCCCTGCAGGCATAGCGGGGAGATTTGCACCCCAGGTTCCATCGTTAAAAAGTCCATCATTATGAGCGCCATCGTCAAACATTTGCAGCGGGTAAAATCTTCCAACTAGCCCTGTGCCGTAGTAGAGATTTACACCATTGATATTGCTTTCAGTATACACATTTGTGGTTACTACGGGTGCTTCCATTGATAAGGGAGCAATCCAATCTCCTGCTGCGGAATACATCAGTGTTTCTGAAATTTCAGGGTCAAGGCGATCTATTTCGGTATTATTGATGAAATCATTATAATGTTCCTCGACAAATGTTTTCAGTTCAGTGACATCAGCATTGTATTGTGCATAGGTATAGATTTTTTTAGGATCGGCATTTACGAGTGCGTCAATGCGTGTATCCATTGCATCGATGTAGGCATCCATGTAATCGGAGTTGAATAATTCGTCGAGGATGGTACGCATGTGAGCCAGATATCGCTGACGAATATTATCGTTACCGAGGAGCACGTTCAATAATGCATAATCAGCATCTGTTTCATGATAAAATGGTGTCCACGATAAATGCATGGGATCCATACAGCTATTGCCATCATATTCCATTGGCACTATGCGATCTGTTTCTTTTTCCCAATACACATAGTAATCCATCCCACCTTTATTGACATAACTATCATCATCGCTGAATATAATTTCGAGTGCCAGGAACCACAGAGTGCGGTCAAGGTCAAGCACATTATTCACAGCGTCTTCCAAAGAGGCATCAGCAGTGTTGTTGAGAACATCGGTAGTATTGATCAGGTCTGTCCACGGATCTTCAAGATCTGTTGATTTTAATTGGTAGTATGGTGTATAATCGGAAGAATCAGTTCCAAGATAGTTGAGAGAGCAATATCCTGCGCCGAAGGGATCACCGCCACCCGGTCCGCCGAATCCTTCTTTTTCAGCGCGCCAACTTGTGCCATCGTTGGTCATGAACCATTCTTTATAATAATCTTTATTAAGCTGTTGAACATTGAGGTAGAGTCCCCAATCTTCGCCATTGAGATATAGATGCACATAATTTACAGCAAGGCCGGGAATATACTTCCTGATATTATTTTCATAAACCGATTCGCGCATGAATGAAGGATCTTCATATCCACAATTGAGATTTAAGGTATTATACCCATGGATATCCTGGGAGCTATCGATATAGTCAATGGTTATATTAAATGATTTTTTATCAGTCATATTCATCATATAACTGGTTTGACCTTTGAAACGAACACCAACTTGTTCAGCCAGGGTATCACCATTGTAAACCATGGTGGCTGCCAGGTCTGTTTTAGAGGCATAATTGGCAGTTAATGCGCTCCAGTAATTAGGTTCGTCAAAGATCAGGTTAATTGACCTGATTGAATCGATATTGTAAAAATCATTTGGTTCCTGACCTCCGACAGACAGTCTGGTGCCATCATCAGAAATAACCATTTGGTCGGGCATAGATTGTGCAAAGGCATATAGTTGAAGACTGTTTGCGATAAGCAAAACGATGTAATATTTCAAGTTCATAGATGGTAAAGGTAATTAAGTGTGTATTTAGACAGACGGGTGTGCGATTGGTTTAACCACCAACGAAAAAAACCTGTTTCAAGGAAGAAACAGGCTTTTTTTGAATAATGTAATTGCCTTAGAACTTAAGTTGGAACTGCGTAACAAACATATTTGCAGCCATAAGTCCACCCGGAGTAATTGTTTTTTCGTAGTCTGTATGTACGATATTCAATTGCAAGCGAGCCATATTATCAGGAGTGAAAATGAATCCAATTCCACCTGTTATCGTATTAAATGCATTGTCATCAACAGTGGTATTTGGATCAGTATGTTCGTATTTACCACCCACTTCGAAAGTTTTACACCATGATTTATTTAATTCAGAGCGCAATAATACTTGTCCGAAATAACCACCCATTGTATAATCGCCAATTTCCAGACCGGTTGTATCAGCATTAAAATCATTTACCTGATATCCTGTGATATATTCACCTTCAACAATTAATTTCATTTTATCGTTTAGGTCTCGAATGATGCTAAGATCTCCGCCATATGAAAGACCACTGGTGTCCTTTGTATAGATCTGCTGAGCATTAGCACCGATTTTAACTCCTTTGATCGGCACGAATTCAAGTCGTCCAACAATATTTTTCTGGCTATTATCATCATTATTTACTGCGCGATTACTTCCATTAACAAAAGCGAGATAGTATGAGAGCGGTGTTTTGGATTTCATGAATGTTCCAAATACCATGGCGCCCGGTTGGTATGATGCGAGACTATTATTTACGAACATAACACTTGTTGGTCCGCGATCGATCATGCGAAGGTCTTCGTGACTGGTTTGTTCATCAAGTTCGAAGGGAGATTTGAATTGACCGAAACGCACATTTAGCATATCATTATACTTATAATCCATATATGCCAACTCGATCACTTTACCCACACTGGAGCCTTTCAATTCGGGTAATTGAACACGTACAACTCCTGAAAATTTATCATTCAGTTTAATGTCTGTGCGCAGCTCAATGCGACGCATGCGAAAATTAGTTGTTACAGGGTTAGCAAAATATTTACCTGCTACATCGATGCTATCGGTAAGAGAAGCCTCAAACCGAGAGTGAATCAATGCTTTCACCTTGATAGAAGGGCTGAAAGCCTGTTCGGTTGTTTGTGCCTGTACGAACTGCTGCGTTGCAAAAAGCAGTGTCAAGGCGAAGAAAGTCTTTTTTAAAGTTGACATGCAAATAGGTTTTGAGCAAAGGTAGAGTTACCTACCGAGAGTAGTGTTAACTCATTGTTAACGTATTGTTTTATTTAGTTTAAGGACATATTTGCTATATGTATGATTAACAATGCGCAATTATGTTAACAATTTATCAATATGACTTAAATTATTTACTAAATAATAGTTTTGATAACTGCTTATTAATAGAAGTCAGTCTAGCTGTAATTGGGTAATTCGGCAACTGTATGAGTGAGGTGCGGGATAGGTATCAGAACTTATTGTAATTAAAAAAGGAAGGACGAATAAAACTGTCGTCCCTCCTTTCAAGGTATTCCATTAATAATGACAATCGATCACATCGATTCCAATAGATGCAATCGTTCATATTTGGCTTTCAAATCCGCTTCTGCCATGTGCAGGAATGTTTCTGCGAGGGCGGGATCTTTCGCTCTTATTGAGGCGAATCTATTTTCATGATAGAGGAATTCGCTGAGTGGTATACTTGGGTCTTTAGAGTCCATTGTAAATCGTTCGCCTCTTGCTTTGAGCGGATTATATCTGAACAATGGCCAATATCCGGAATTTACAGCGTTTTTTTGTTGATCGCTGCCATGGCACATGTCATAGCCGTGAGCGATACAATGACTGTACGCAATTATTAAACTAGGACCAGGGAATGCTTCTGCTTCCTGAATAGTTCTCACGGTATGCATATCGTTTGCCGCCATAGCAATTTGAGCAACATATGCTTTTCCGTGAGCAATCGCTTGCAATGCTAGGTCTTTCTTACCGCTGCGTTTACCATTGATAGAAAATTTCGCACTTGCACCTAACGGTGATGCCTTAGATTTTTGACCGCCGGTGTTGGAATACACTTCTGTATCTAACACGAAAATATTCACGTTTTCGCCGGTAGACAACACATGATCTAATCCACTAAAACCAATATCATAAGCCCAGCCGTCGCCACCAATTATCCAAATAGATTTTTCAATCAGGTAATCTGCGAAATGCAGCAACATATGTGCATTTGGATTATCGATACCACGAATTTGTTTTCTTAGCGCTGCGATTTGTTGTTTATATATTTTGATATCAGATTCTGCAGTGCCGTGATGAGATTTTATGGCATCATATAATCCTGCATCAATCATTGGTTGCATTTGGTCGAGGAGGTATAAGGCTATTTCACGTTTTTTATCTGTAGCCAACTTTATACCCAATCCGAATTCGGCATTGTCTTCAAACAACGAATTTGCCCAAGCCGGTCCTTGACCTTCATGATTGGTAGTCCAAGGTGTTGTTGGCAAGTTACCGCCGAAAATTGAAGAACAACCGGTTGCATTTGCCACTACCATTCTATCGCCGAATAATTGAGTCAGCAATTTCAAATATGGTGTTTCGCCGCAACCAGCACAAGCACCTGAAAATTCGAATAATGGTTGCAAGAATTGAGTGCCTTTGACTGTATTTTTATTTACTTTTTCTCGATCTATGTCTGGAAGTGAGAGGAAGAAATCCCAATTGGCCTGTTCACTTTCTTCAAGACCAAGTTTGTCAACCATATTAATAGCCTTGTGTCCTTTTTCAAGTTTGCTTTCAACAGGGCAATAGGCAACGCACAAATTACATCCGGTGCAGTCTTCAACACTTACTTGCAAGGTATATGCTTCTTCCTCCTTGTTAAATTCTTTACCAATTGGTGCTACATGTCGGAAAGTTGGCGGTGCATCAGCAAGTGCTTCTTTAGCATACACTTTTGGTCTGATGGCTGCATGCGGACAAATCATAAAACATTTTCCGCATTGTGAGCAGAGGTCTGCGTCCCATACCGGAACTTGCTCGGCGATATTTCTTTTTTCATATTGTGTTGTTCCTGCGGGATATCTACCGTCTACAGGAAAAGCACTAACAGGTAATTCATCGCCTTCACCAGCCATGATTCGAGCGAGAACTTTTTGAACGAAGTCGGGAGCATCATCAGGAACAATTTTATCTCCTTCCAGATTTCCGGTTGCATTTTTTGTATAGTCGACTTCAAACAAATTTGCGAGCGCCTTATCTACCGCAGCATAATTTTTCTCCACTACTGAGATACCTTTTTTAATATAGGAATCGTGAATTGCCTGTTTAATATCTGCGATAGCCTCATCGCTGCTCATTACATTACTGATGGCAAAGAAGCAGGTTTGCAGAATGGTATTAATGCGTGTGCCCAATTCTGCTTGTCGTGCGACTGCACTTGCATTTATCACAAAGAATTTCAATTGTTTTTCAATAATTTCTTCCTGAATTTTTTTGGGAAGATGTTGCCATACTTCCTCATGAGGGTATGGTGTATTCAACAGGAAAACGGCGCCATGTTCGGCATAGCGTAACACATCATATTTCAGCAGATAATTAAAATGATGGCAGGCCACAAAATTTGCAGATTGCACCAGGTAGCTCGAGCGAATAGGATTTTTTCCGGCGCGCAGATGTGATACTGTTAGCGAGCCTGATTTTTTGGAATCATATACAAAATATCCCTGAACAAAATCGCCGGTATGATCACCAATGATCTTGATGGAATTTTTATTTGCACTCACGGTACCATCGGCACCAAGACCATAGAACAATCCGCGGAAGTAATATTGTTTTTCGAGGTTGAAATCAGGATCGAAGTGCAAGCTGGTATTGGTAACATCATCGTCAATACCTATAGTGAAATGATTTTTAGGTTTTGGTTGATTTAATTCATCAAAAACCGCTTTCGCCATAGAGGCATTGAATTCTTTAGAACCCAGACCATAGCGTCCGCCAATGACTTTTCTAATATCGCGTTCCTTTTCGCGCAACGCATTGATTACATCCATATACAATGGTTCGCCAATGGCACCGGGCTCTTTACAACGATCGAGGACAGCAATTTTTGTGACGGTTGAAGGGATTGCATGCACAAAATCGTCTATAGCAAATGGACGATATAAGCGCACGATCACAACGCCGGTTTTTCCACCGTTTGCATTGAGATAATCGACGATTTCCTGCACAGGACCTGCTCCGGAGCCCATAATAATGATAATGCTTTCAGCTTCAGGGTGACCATAGTAATCGAACAAGTTATAAGTGCGACCTGTAAGAGATGCAAAGGCTTTCATTTTCGCCTTAACTACTTCAGGCACCTGCATATAATATTTATTGGAAGCTTCTCGACCTTGGAAAAACACATCAGGATTTTGAGCCGTTCCTTTAATAAAAGGATTTGCCGGATTCATAGCCCTGCTGCGATGAGCCATTACATCTTCCATTTTAATCATGGCACGAATGATCTCATCAGGAATAATTTCTACTTCACTCAATTCATGGCTTGTGCGAAAGCCGTCGAAAATATTCATGAAAGGCACGCGGGCAGATAATGTAGCAGATTGAGATATCAGAGCCATATCCATTACCTCTTGCGAGTTGCAACCGAACAACATGGAAAAACCCGTTGCTCTGGCCGCCATAACATCGCTATGGTCGCCAAAAATCGATAATGCATGCGTTGCAACCGCTCTTGCGGCGATATGGAAAACGGCAGGTGTAAGTTCACCGGCAATTTTGAACATGTTAGGGATCATGAGCAGTAATCCTTGCGAACAAGTAAATGTGGTGCTGAGTGCTCCGGCGGCCAACGCTCCGTGAATCGCACCGGCTGCCCCTGCTTCGCTTTGCATTTCGATAACTGTTGGCACTTGACCGAAAATATTGATCACACCTTTTGAAGACCATTCATCGGCCCACTCACCCATTGGCGAAGACGGTGTTATCGGATAGATTGCGCAGACTTCATTGGTCTTGAAGGCAATGGTAGCGGCTGCTTCGTTGCCATCCATGATATCGCGTTTGAAATTAAAATTTCCGTGTTTTACATCGGGGGAGATCAGTTGAGATTCTGTATGTGACATATGTCTGAAAATTTAAGTACGAGTAATAAGTGAACCCGCAATCAGACGTAAACTTCTCATTATATCATACGGAACAGCATGATTTTGCTCAGCAAGATTGGTGATTTAAGTCAACTTTCAAAAAATGTTAAATATTTCCTGTGGATTTTTTTTTGGAATTATATCATGAAATTGAAAAAAGTGAAAGGTGGTTTTGATGTTTATTTTTTGATTTTTTTTATAATATCAATATATAGTTTGATTATGGTATGGGAACCTGCTTTTATTCATCTGAATATTATTTTATTTACTTGCTGTTTACCACCATTCCTGCATTTAGATTGGTCGAACTTGTTTTAGCAGTAAATGGCAAATAGTTACCATAAATGTCAACCTCAATAATAGGGGTGCTTGAAATGTAATACCTGTTGATCCGCTAAACATTTTTTTTCGTTTAAGGTTTTTAAGGCTTGCGTTACGGGAATTTGGTTGAAAACCCACGAAGGTGCACAACCACATTTGTCGTTTTACCTATCAAGGCGTATTTTAGCCCCACCTATGGGTCCGGCCTCATTATTAGTATTGATCATGGCAGCGGTAGCCTTCTCTACTGCGGGTATCCTCCTTTCCAAAGTGGTGCTCAAAGCGAGCAAAAACCCCGTAAAAGGCGAACCTTACGAATGCGGTGTGCCTACCATAGGGCAAAACTGGGTTCAGTTCAACGTAGGATATTACCTTTTCGCCCTTATCTTTTTGATTTTCGATGTGGAACTCATATTTCTTTATCCCTGGGCAGTGTCTGTTCAGCGGTTGGGGATGTTTGCTTTCACCGAAGCGGTAATATTCCTTTTTATATTATTCATGGGCTTTTTATATGCCCATAAAAAAGGTGCTTTGAAATGGATGTAAAAGAGCCAGGATATCAACAACAGCCTTTCCCCGGCGATGTACACCCTACAGCCACAGGAGGTTTACTCGTGAGTCGCCTCGACGATGTGATTAACTGGGCAAGAAGTAACTCTCTTTGGCCATTGGTATTCGGCACCAGTTGCTGTGCCATTGAAATGATGAGCACCGCCAGTGCCAAGTACGACTGGAGTCGTTTTGGGTTTGAAGTAGCAAGAGCAACACCCAGACAAGCCGATGTAATAATTATTGCAGGAACCATTGTAAATAAGATGGCCCCCGTGCTTAAGCGCTTATACGATCAGATGGCGGATCCCAAATATGTGATTGCCATGGGAGCTTGTGCAACCAGCGGAGGACCATTCTTTTATAATACATATAGTGTTGTTAAGGGTGCCGACCACGTGATTCCGGTAGATGTGTATGTTGCCGGTTGTCCGCCGCGTCCGGAGGCCCTTCTGCATGCCTTGATTACCTTGCAGACAAAGATTCAAGCGGGAGGCAAACGTGAAAAAATCGTCATAGAGAAATTTTACGACAATCAATAATAAACGAATCAGCAGAGCATGACACGCGAAGAACTACAAGCCGCCATCACCAACCTGGAGCCACAGGTTACCTTCGAAGAAGCCGGTGAATTTCTCAATGCCGTGGTGCCTTCAGAGTTGTGCCGCGACCTGATGCAGGCTTTGCATAACATGCCTGACCTGTCGATGGACTACATGTTTTGCCTGACCTGTGTTGATTGGAAGACACATCTTACGATGGTGTATCATCTGGAATCTACAGCACATGGGCATCAGGTAGTTATCAAATCTCAGTTGAATCGTGAAAACCCTGAAATAGAGACATTAAGTGATATCTGGCGCACCGCAGAATTGTTGGAGCGCGAGGTATTTGATTTATTTGGCGTAAGGTTTATTCATCACCCTGATCTCAGAAGGCTATTGCTTACTGACGAATGGGAAGGATGGCCGATGCGCAAAGATTATGAAGATCCTATCAATATGATTAAGCTCTAATAACGAGCATTATTCATTGTTGTGGGAAGGAATGAAATCCCTGCAAGGGACGAAATTATAAAGCGTAAATGTTACAAGAAGTAGCAAAAACAGATACCGGCGACCTGGTGATAAATGTAGGGCCTCAACACCCTTCAACACATGGTGTATTGCACCTGGTGATCACATTGAATGGCGAAACCATTAAAAAGGTGGAACCACATTTGGGCTATATCCATCGCTCCATCGAAAAAATGTGCGAGAGCCTGAGTTATCGCCAGTTTATTTATTCTACATCAAGGATGGATTATTTGTCGGCTCATATCAACAACCATGGATGTGCCTTGGCAGTTGAAAAAGGCTTACAGATTGAAGTTCCACAGCGTGCGCAGGTTATACGAGTTTTAATGGACGAGCTTACCAGGCTTGCCTCACATCAATTATGGTGGGGAGCACTGGCAATGGATGTGGGTGCCATCACACCATTTTTCCATGCATTCAGAGAACGCGAATTGATCAACGACATCATGGAGGAAACTTGCGGTGCACGATTGACAATGAATTATATGGTTCCCGGAGGTGTAATGTTTGATTTACATCCTGATTTCCAGAAAAAAGTAAAGGATTTTCTTACCCTTTTTAAATCCAAACTACCGGAATATGATGAACTGGTTACCGGTAATATCATCTTCCAGAACCGCATGAAAAATGTGGGTTATATATCAAAAGAAGACGCCATTTCCTATGGATGTAGCGGCCCAACTGCCCGTGCCAGTGGTGTTTCATGCGATATCAGAAAAAAATACCCTTACGATATCTATGCACAATTACAATTCTCAGAAGCAATAGAAACTGCCGGAGATTGCTGGGGAAGGTACCTTGTCAGGATGGAGGAAATGAGGCAGTCGATCAGTATTATCGAACAATTAATTGACAATATTCCTGAAGGCGATTTCGTCGCGAAAACAAAAGCTGTATTAAAATTACCGAAGGGAGAATTTTTCACACGCGTGGAAACAGCTCGTGGAGAATTGGGTATATACATCGTTAGCGAAGGAGGTTTAACACCTTATAGAATAAAATTCCGTTCACCAGGATTTTCGAATCTTTCGGCATTAGATCATATGGCGAAGGGGCAAAAAATTGGTGATCTGGTGGCAATTATGGGAACATTAGATCTGGTAATACCGGATATTGACAGATAAACAGCTTGAGCGCAGGTTCAGGCTAAATGACATTTTAAATTACCCTCCGGAATAAACATCCGGAAAAAATAGTGCACGACACGAACAGTATAAATTATTAACGTGGAATTTAGTTTAGCATCGATTGCAGACAGTATAGATCAGTGGTTAAATGCCCATTGCGCAAGTTGGCTGGCACTTACGATTGAATTTGTGATTGTTGGTGTTTTGTGTATCGGCCTGTTTGCAGTTTTAGGTTTGGTGTTGATCATGATGGAAAGGAAAGTATCGGCATATATGCAGCTGCGTCTGGGGCCGAATCGCGTTGGACCGAAGGGCATGTTTCAAACGGTAGCCGACACCTTGAAATTATTGGTTAAAGAAGGTTTGACACCTGCCGGAGCTGATAAGTTTTTATTCAATCTTGCACCATTTGTTGTGATGATAGCCTCCATGTTGGTGTTGGCGCCGATTGCTTTTGCGAAAGACTTTGTGATTTGGGATGTTAATATCGGTGTACTGTATGTGAGTGCCGTTTCATCAATAGGTGTTATTGGTATTTTGATGGCGGGATGGGCGAGTAATAACAAGTATTCACTGCTTGGGGCTATGCGCAGCGGAGCACAAATTGTGAGCTATGAATTAAGCGCAGGATTATCAATTCTTACCATCGTAATATTCTCGCAAGACATGTCGATCAGCAGCATCATTAATTCGCAACAGGATGGCTGGTGGATTTTTAAGGGACATATTCCGGTGATTATTTCTTTTGTGATTTTTATTATTGCCGTAACTGCAGAAACTAACAGAGCGCCATTCGACCTGGCGGAAGCTGAATCTGAATTAACGGCAGGTTTTCATACAGAATATTCAGGAATGAAATTCGCATTGTTTTTCCTTGCTGAATATGTAAATATATTTATTGTATGTGCCATTGGCGCCACCTTGTATTTGGGAGGCTGGATGCCATTGCATATCGGAAATTGGGAGGCATTTAATCATATAATGGATTATATCCCTTCGTCGGTATGGTTCCTTGGAAAAACCTTTTTCCTGATTTTCGTGATCATGTGGTTTCGCTGGACATTCCCGCGTTTGCGCATTGATCAGCTGTTGAATCTGGAGTGGAAATATTTGTTGCCGATATCGATGTTTAATTTGTTATTGGCGACATTGGTGGCGATTCAGGGGTGGTATTTTTGAGAGGAGAGAGGAGAAAGGAGAGAGGAGAGAGGAGAGAGGAGAAAGTGGGTCAGTGGGTGAGTTTACCTCGCCGAGCAGGCGGGTGGGTGAGTTTATTGGGTTGAAATGAATTATAAAGATGTTTTTAAGTAAATACATATCAGAGGTTTTTGGTGGGGTGAAATCGCTGCTTACGGGTATGCGGAGAACGGGTTATTATTTCACGCATCACAAAAATATCATCACTCAGCAATATCCTAATCAAAAGCCTGTATTAGCTGAACGATTTAGGGGTGAAGTGGTAATGACGCACGATGAAAACAATGAGCATGCCTGCACAGGTTGTACTGCTTGTGAGCTTGCTTGTCCGAATGGCACCATTAAAATCGTCACCAAATTTGATATCACCCCTGAAGGCAAAAAGAAAAAAGCGATAGATACATTCGTATATCATCTTGAACTGTGCACGATGTGTAATTTGTGTGTTGATGCTTGCCCAACCGGCGCCATCACCATGTCGAATTCATTCGAGCACAGTGTTTTCGATCGTTCCGAACTAACCAAGGTGCTCAATAAACCGGGCAGCAAAATCAGGGAAGGCGTTGAGTGATATAATGCATAACTATCAAAAGCAATTGAATTAAAAAACATAATTGTTATCAGTGAACGCTTATAGCATCATATTTTATTTACTGGCCGCATTTATTATTGGCAATGGCGTGCTGGCAATGACCACAAGAAAGATCTTCAGGGCTGCAATATTTTTATTGTTCTCGCTGATCGGTGTGGCAGGGTTGT
Source organism: Chitinophagales bacterium (assembly GCA_019694895.1). Lineage (GTDB taxonomy): Bacteria > Bacteroidota > Bacteroidia > Chitinophagales > BACL12 > UBA7236. The sequence goes on along the minus strand of JAIBBA010000009.1, from coordinate 6,157 downwards.
ATTTTTGGATGCATGTAGAATTTGTGGCTGCAGTGCAGGTGATCGTATATGTTGGCGGTATCGTAGTGCTCATCATCTTTTCTATATTCCTGACTCAGCAAACGGGTAAGGACATGCCTCGTCCGACAAATACGCGGATGATATTTTCGGCGCTGGCAGCGATTCTTGGTGCAGCACTTACTTATTCACTGATTCGCCAATATGGTTTTATCGGAGGCAGTGGCGATCAGTTTAATGTTTCACCACAGCGCATAGGTGATCAAATGTTGGATTATCAGGATACCGGTTATGCATTGCCATTCGAAGTGATCAGTATATTATTGCTGGCAGCGATGATAGGTTGTATTGTGATTGCATTAAAATCTAAACCTCAGGAATCATGAACAACATTGGAATAGAACAAATTTTATTTATCAGCACTGCATTGTTTTTCATCGGTGTATACGGCTTATTCACACGCCGTAATATGATCACCATGCTGATGGCTGTTGAACTTATCCTCAATAGCGTAAATATCAACTTTGTATCATTTAACAAATACCTCTATCCTGAAAGGTTAGACGGTGTTTTTTTCACCATATTCATTATTGCAATTGCTGCTGCTGAAGCTGCCGTAGCCATTGCCATCATTATCAATATTTATCGCAATCATCAATCAATAGACGTTGAAGATAGCGAAGAAATGAAGTATTAAACATGAGCAATTACGATTATATCAGTCTCATTCCAATCCTGCCAATAGCCGGTTTTGTTTTAATCGGTCTGGCAGGAAAAAAATATTTCCCGGCCCTTTCAGGATGGCTCGCTACTTTGTTGATCGGCACATCTGCGGTATTATCCTTGTTTACCGCTTATCAATATTTTATTGTCGATGGTGCAGCAAATGGTGTTTATCCTCAGCTCCTGCCTGTCGATATGCAGTGGTTGCAATTCACAAATACCTTATCTATCAATATGGGCATCTTATTAGATCCTATTTCTGTGATGATGCTCGTGGTTGTAACCTTTGTTTCACTAATGGTACATATTTACTCAACAGGTTACATGAAGGGTGAAAGCAGATATGCTACATTTTTTGCCTATTTGCAATTGTTTACCTTCTCTATGCTCGGTCTGGTGATGTCGAGCAACTTATTCCAGATTTATATTTTCTGGGAATTAGTAGGTGTTTCCTCCTTCCTCCTGATTGGATTTTATTTCGACAAACCAAGTGCTGTTGCTGCGAGTAAAAAAGCATTCATCGTTACGCGCTTTGCCGATCTTTTCTTTTTAATCGGTATTCTCATCACAGGTGTAACCGCACATTCTTTCAATTTTACAGATATCATTGCCAATCTTACAAGTCCTGAATTTCTGAAAGAATATTCAGCAACATTCCTCGGATTTTCCGTTGTAACCTGGGCACTGGTGCTGATATTTATTGGTGGTGCCGGTAAGTCTGCTATGTTTCCATTACACATCTGGTTGCCGGATGCCATGGAAGGTCCGACACCGGTGTCTGCATTGATACACGCAGCTACCATGGTTGTTGCAGGTGTGTATCTTGTAGCGCGTTTATTTCCTGTTTTCGCCATTACCGGATCGGGAGCAATTGATGTTGTTGCCTATATCGGAATTTTCTCTGCCCTGTTTGCAGCTTTAATCGCTTGCACACAGACGGATATCAAACGTGTGTTGGCATATTCCACCATGAGTCAGATCGGCTACATGATGTTTGCACTTGGCGTGAGTTCACAAGCGCATGATGCAGGATTTACGGCTAGTATGTTTCATTTGTTCACACATGCATTTTTCAAATCATTGTTGTTCCTCGGTGCCGGACTTGTAATCCATGCCGTGCATAGCAATGACATGAAAGACATGGGTGGATTGAGAAAATATTTACCTATCACACATATCACCTTCCTGATTGGTTGTCTTGCCATTGCCGGCGTGCCTCCATTTGCCGGATTTTTCAGCAAGGAAGGTATTTTGCATGCCGCATATACCACGCATCCCGATATCTATTATGTGGCACTTGTTACCAGCGGGTTGACTGCATTTTATATGTTCAGATTGTATTTCCGCATTTTCTGGAATAAGGCGGATATTCATCTCCATCATTTCCATGGTGAAGGTGCCTGGTCAATGAAGTTTCCTTTATTGATTCTTGCCACATTATCCATCGCTGCCGGCTTCGTACCATTTGCACACTATGTAACTGCAACGCGGACTGAAGGTCATATGCATACTGATATCATGTTCAGCATTGCACCGGTTCTTATTGGATTATTGGGAATAGCAGTGGCGATGATGTGGTATAAAAACGAAAACGACAGAGCAGACAAAGCAGTTGCAATGATGCGTGGCGTTTATCGCACAGCTTATCATAAATTTTATATCGACGAACTATATATTTTTATCACTAAGAAAGTAATCTTTAATTGTATCGGTCGCCCCGCAGCATGGATCGACAGAAATATCGTGGATGGCACCATGAATTTCATAGCGTTGATGACGGGTGAGATTTCCGATAGTATTAAAGGTATGCAATCAGGAAAAGTACAGGGTTATGCCATGTATTTTTTCGCAGGTGTTATTGGACTTACCCTGATATGCCTGTATATATGGATGTAAGTTATCCGGATAGTATTTAGTGGTGAGAGAAAAATACATTCGCGATATTTTATTATTAAGTGAAATAAACGTATGAATCTGAATTTATTGATATTAATACCGGTTGCCACAGCCATTGGTATAATCGCGGTCAAAGGCTTGCCTCGTGTTCGCATGGTGGCATTGGCAGGAGCGTTGGTGCAATTCATATTGAGCTTCGTATTATTTTTCTCATTCCGTGCCGAGCGTGCTTCAGGCAATCAGGATCCTTTTGTTTTCACACAATATTATAAGTGGTTCCCTTCATTAAATATCAATTATCAAATTGGTGTTGATGGTATTTCCATTGCCATGATCATGCTTACAGCTTTTGTTGTGCTGGCAGGTGTGTTGATCAGCTGGCGTCAGGAAAAATGGTCTAAAGAGTATTTTCTTTTACTGATACTGCTTAGCACCGGAGCATATGGTTTTTTCATTGCCCTCGATCTATTTACCTTGTTTTTCTTCCTGGAAGTAGCTGTTATCCCAAAATTTTTGTTGATAGGCATTTGGGGCAGCGGGAAGAAAGAATATGCAGCCATGAAACTTGCTTTGATGTTAATGGGTGGTAGCGCATTGGTGTTTGTGGGATTGGCAGGAACTTATTTCTTTGGCGGACAAAGTTTCGACCTCAGCTCCGGAGCACATATAACCATGGATCCGGACAAACAAATGTTTTTCTTTCCGTTTTTATTTGTCGGCTTCGGCATTTTCACAGCACTGTTTCCATTTCACACCTGGGTGCCGGATGGACATAGCAGTGCCCCAACAGCAGCATCAATGTTCCTCGCCGGTATCAGCATGAAACTTGGCGGATATGGTTGTCTACGCGCTGCCACTTGGTTGATGCCGGAAGCAGCACATTATTACCAACCCCTTATTATCGGATTATCTACCATCGCCATTATTTACGGTGCATTTGCCACGCTGATGCAAACCGATTTAAAATATATCAATGCCTATTCATCCGTATCGCATTGCGGATTTGTGTTATTGGGAATCGGTATGCTGAATGAAACAGCCATTAACGGCGCAGTGATGCAAATGGTATCTCATGGTTTGATGACGGCACTTTTCTTCGCCGCTATCGGCATGGTTTACGATCGTACGCATACAAGGATGGTGAAAGACATTGGTGGTTTATTGAAGATCACGCCATTTATCGGGACCGTATTTATTTTGGCCGGTTTATGTTCACTAGGCTTGCCAGGCATGAGTGGATTTGTTGCCGAAATGACTGTATTTATGGGTGGATGGCAAAATCCGGAAACCTTATATCGTGTAGCCACCATTTTAGCTTGTGCCAGTATTGTGGTTACAGCGGTTTATATCCTTCGCGCAGCAGGAAAAACAATGATGGGACCTCTTGTGAATCAGGAGCACGCCTTATTTTCAGATGCTAAATGGAACGAACGCACTGCAGCATTCGTGTTGCTCACAGGCATCCTGATCATGGGACTGGCACCATTTATTATCACCGATATCATTTATCCGGGCACTCATGTATTGATGGATAAAATTGCATCAGGTGCATCTATTACAAACGAAATTGAATTACTAAAATAATATCATTCATGCCGGATAACTTTTTTTCAGTAATGCAATTTGAACTGGTGGCAACAGTCATCATGTTCATAGTGCTATTGCTTCGTCTGGGAAAGAAACGCATTACAGGTGATTCGCTATTGCTTGTAATCAATGGTTTGCTTACGATTAATCTTCTTGTAGGATTTTTCTGCAATGCGCATGGCAGCTTATTCGGCGATATGTTTTTCAGCAACCCACTGATCTGTTTCCAAAAAAGTATTTTAAACCTGGGATTGCTCATTATCTCTTTGCAGTCGTGGCCATGGTTAAAGAATCATCATCATACCGCGGAATTCTACATCATTCTTCTGGCATCGCTCATAGGTATGTTCTTTATGATTTCTGCGCAGAATATGTTCATGGTGTATTTGAGTTTGGAACTGGCAACCATTCCATTGGCTGCACTGGCAAACTTTGATCTGCAATTGCGCAGGAGTGGTGAAGCTGCCATGAAATACATTATTTCTTCAGCATTCAGCTCTGGCGTTTTATTATTCGGCATCTCACTTGTTTATGGCGCAATCGGAAGTTTGAATTTTGAAGTAATCAGTATTGGCATGTCGGCAAATCCGCTCATGATTTTTGGTTTTGTGCTGATATTCGCGGGCTTTGCGTTTAAGTTATCTGCCGCGCCATTTCATCTATGGACAGCAGATGTGTATGAAGGCGCCCCGGTGGCAGTAACTTCATATTTAAGTGTGATTTCGAAAGGTGCAATTGTATTTGTATTTATTACCATACTTTATCGTTTATTCCAAAACATATTCGACACCTGGTATCAGATACTTTTCCTTATTGCGGTGCTTACCATGGTGATAGGAAATTTATTTGCCATGCGACAGCAGAATCTTAAACGGTTCCTGGCATTCTCTTCAATAGCGCAAGTTGGATTTATTTTGATAGGTATCGGCGGTAATTCTTCAGAAGGGTTGACAGCATCGGTATACTTTGTATTAATTTACATTTTCAGCAATTTGGCTGCATTCGGCGTGATTTCTTTGGTGAGCACATTAACGGGAAAAGAAAGCATTTCAGATTACAAAGGATTTTACAAAACGAATCCCTTACTTGCATGGGTGCTCACATTAGCATTATTTTCTTTGGCCGGCATTCCGCCGACAGCTGGATTTTTTGGTAAGTTTTTCCTATTGATGGCAGGTGCTGCGCAGGATAATTATCCGTTGGTGATCATTGCTGCATTGAACATGATTGTTTCGCTCTATTATTATCTGAGGGTTGTAAAAGCAATGTTCATGGAAGAAAATGCAGATCCCATTCAAAAGTTAAAAACAGGAGTTTCTCCGGCATTAGCACTCATCATTTGTGTTGCAGGTCTTTTGCTGACAGGTTTGATAGGCGGTGCTTACGAATATATTTCATCAATAGTTTAATTTGCTCCTATGGCTATTAATCAGAATCATTTATTCGACGATCTCGACGGTATAAAATGTGCTGTTGTAGAAAAAAATGTATCGCCTGAGCGCGTGGCATTTCTTCGTTCGCTTCTGGAATATAATCGCTATCAGGTGGTAGTAGTACCTTCACCTCCCGCAAAAGGAGCAGCACCTGTTCCCGAAGGGGAAACCCCTCCTCCACCGACAAGTTTCACCTTAGGAGTAAGCGACGTCACCTTCAATGCCATGAATGCCATTTTCGGTCGCCTCTTAAGAACTCCCGACGGCCATGTGGTTACCTTAAAATACTGGCAACAAAAAGATGCGGTGGCACATGATACAGTGCCTTATTTTTATAAGTAGCGAGAATTTTGTTGTTAAGGGTGGGTATTGAAGATTCGAAGGTTTGAAGAATTTAAGATTCGAAGGTTCGAAGATTTGAAGATTCGAAGGTTTGAAGAATTGAAGGTTGGAAGTTGAAAGATTGAAGGTTGTATTTCACTCCCACTACTCACTACCAAATCGTGACTCGTGAATCGTGA
>JAIBBA010000185.1 GCA_019694895.1 Chitinophagales bacterium | reverse complement strand
CGCATACCGCAACCGTACAGCAAGCCCACAACACAATATTCCTTTAGTGAAAGCCCTGATTCAAACAGTTTAGCCACCTCCATCTCACTCATGATATTGGGCAGGAGAAACTGCTTCTTTGGATACAGATTACTGGGTACGATGTAATTGATCTTCATCACTTTTTGAAAAAAGAAACTACATGCCTGAGCTACACTGCGACACTTCGCACGACCCACCTTGTGGACTGACTTTATGTACAAGATGTACTGTTCTATATCCTCTTGAGTGATTTTTTCTACCTTCTTGTTATTAAAATACTTGAAGAGAAGTGTCATCTCATTGCCATAGTTCTTGATGGTACCTGCACCGTACTCTTTAATGGTCAAGGTCTGAATGAGCTTTTTGATCCATTCTTCTCCATTGGTAATTAATTTGTTTGCTGAAATTTCATTACCTTTCATGTTTATTACTTACTTTTATATGATTAAATATGTATAACAAGTAAGGCTGTGGGTATTATTTTAGCTTTGGGGGGATTTCACCGGAGGTGTCGCTTGAACAGCGGTTTTGTGCAAGCTGCCCGACCGCTCAATGCCAACGCTTCGCAGCCTGACACAAAGCCGCAACCCGTTGTCATCGATTGAAAGAAAGAACCATGTGCTGACAGTAAAACAGAAACAGCTTTTTGGACTTCCGAAAGTCGCTGACCCCGGGCGATAAACTGAAAACTCTGCCTTGATTCTAAGTGAATCTGAAATGGTGTTTTAGGCTTTTATTTTTTTACTTCAATTTTACTAACATGAGAACGATTATTTTCGTTGTTATTATGTCGGCTATAAGTACGACAATTATGCATTCACAGGTGCTGACAAGGCATCTTACATCAAAACAATCTATGGAAGAAGTAATTCCTTTTCCGATTAACGAGAACTATCCGGTTTATCTTCAGCCGGATGTGGATTTTGATCAAGTACTGGCACAAGATTCGTTGGAGGGAAGTACGATTCCTCGATTTGCTGTTAAAGTAGAACAAAATTATACCTTAAAAGATGGCAAGCAGTGGCAAATCGGTAATATGCTGATATGGCAAATCGGTTTTTCAGCGCCAGAAGCCAGTTCGCTGAATTTTCTGATTTCTGGATTAAACCTACCTGAAGGTGCCGAAATGTTTATTTTGTCAAAAGATGGCAGGATAATACACGGACCGATTACAGGGGATGTCATCTATGATCACGTATATGCTTCGGACATCATAGAGTCACAAGATGTGCTGATGGTAGTCAAATGTAAAAAAGACAAGTTTCAAAAATTTTCAATAAATATCAATGGAGTATGTCAGGGTATTCCTAAGCCATTGGAAATAAGAGAGTTTGGAGATGCAGGAGATTGCAATTTTGATGTAAACTGCTCGGAAGGTTCCGGCTGGGAAAATGAACGAGATGCAGTCGCTTTGGTTATTAAGAATGGAACAAAATGGTGTTCAGGATCTTTGATTAATAATCAATGTCAAGATTTGAAATCTTATTTTTTAACTGCATTTCATTGCTTGGATTCTGATGAAAGCGGGTCACTGGATAATTCAGAAAAAGATTTGAATATTTATTCATTTAGATTTAAATACGAATCTGGTACACCAACATGCTCTGGCAATAGCACTGGAGATCAAGGTAATTGGATTACGTATTCAGGAGCTTCATTTAAAGCAGCATACAATAAATCAGATTTCGCTTTAGCAGAATTAAATGGCAAAGTTTCCGACCAACCGAGAATAGCTTTAGCTGGATGGGATAGAACTACCACACCTGCAAGCTATGGAGCATGTATTCATCATCCATCAGGAGATGCGAAAAAAATATCACTTTATAATACACAGGCAATAAGGAGTGATAATTATAAATTGACTAATGGTACTGATGTTGTAGGAGAATTTCATTGGGTAGTTTCATGGGCAGCTGGTGTAACGGAGAATGGTTCTTCTGGCTCTCCCTTATTAAATCAAAATCATCGAATCGTTGGTCAACTTTCTGGCGGAAATTCATATTGCGGCAGCAATACACAGAATGATGGGTTTGGTAGATTTGATAATTCCTGGACTGGAAACAATTCTGATGATACCCGACTTAGTACATGGTTGGGGCCAACGAATCCGCCACAAACTTTAAATACTATCAGAGTACCTTCGATCAATTCAGGCAGTACCAGTAGTTTTTTAATCTGTACTACTAATAAACAAATTGCTTTATCGAATGCTATACCTGGCAGAACTATTACCTGGAGTGTAAACAATGCTTATTTGTTTGCAACGACCAATGGAGCCGCCACATCCGGTAGTGGAGCTGTTGCTACTTTGAGAGCTGCAAGCTCAACTACATCTGGTAGTGCAGTATTAACATTTACTATGTCTCAATCCGGGTGTGCAGATGTCGTCGTAAACCAAACAATATGGGTTGGACTACCGGATTTTAATCTTATTTACAATAGTGAAGTTTGTGTAGGTAATTATGAATGGGCATTTTTAGACCTTTTAGGGCCGAGAGAAACCTCATTAGGAACGATTGAGTGGATATTTAATGGTGTAATCACAGGTGTTGGAACATTGACTAAGGCTAGATTTAGAGGGATGACACCAGGTTGGGGTGAGATATGCGTCAAAGCAACCAATGGATGTGGTGAGCGGACAAAATGTTTTTCAGTTTATGTCGATTATTGCGGTGGGGGTCAATTTACTATCAACCCACAAAAAGCCGATTTTGAAACAAATGAAAAGGATCAGGTTCTAAAAGTTACACCCAATCCATTTAACAGTACGGTAAAAATAAATTTATCTCATTTTAGGGAAAATGAAGCGAATTTATTGACCATTTATGATTTAACCGGTAAAATAATTGTACAGCAGAATGTTATTGAAAATAATGCCACTATTGATTTAAGTAAACAGACACCGGGCATCTATTTTATTCAGTATAGAAGTGGGAATGAAGTCCTAATGAGCAAAATACTTAAATTATGAAAGCACCATCCATTTTAATTGTTGTAATTATTTTGTTGGTTGTTACACAATTAGAAAGTCAAAATAATGCGCTGTATGTTTATACATCATATTCTTTAGGAAAAGTAGATAAAAGGATTGATTTTTTATTTGATAAATATCCTTCATTAAATGAGCCTCAACAAGTGAATATAATTTTGAATGAAAACACACCAGATGATGAATATGCAATTGGATTAGGGTATCAGTATAGCATCAATTCAAAACTTGCTTTAAACCTTGCTATCGAATATGCTTTATTAATACAAGATTTTTTAATCCCTGCGAATGGGCAATCATATTTTAATGCAGGTAATAAGATATTCTATTGGCGGAATAAATCGTATTATCATATGGTGCAACTTAGTCCAATTGTTCAATATTTAATACTTGATAAAACAGTTAATGCTGGCGTAAACATTCAAGCTATCGGCAATATTTCATTTAGGAAAGTTGTACAAGAAGGGAATTTATCCAGAAACAAAACAGAATACTTTTCAAATGAGTTGTATCCGGGTATTTTTGCTGAATATAAACGATTTAAGGCGACCTTAGGTGTGAGAGCACTCCACATGAAATACCGCGACGGTGCCATCGCCAATAATGGCAAGAATCCTGACTTGTATAATCCGTTTAAAGTAAGACTTTCCTTAAGTTATGATCTTTTTAGATGGTAAACAACCAGATGACAACATTGTGTACCCGTACATGCCTCCTAAACGTCGGCACGTCGGGTACACCAACCCGTTACCCGCAATTTTCAGGCAACACGTTCCAAATCAAATTTTGTTCTTCGACATTAATACAGAATTGACCTGTTGGAAAATCTGAACGAACATATTTTGCCAAGAAATCAACTTTGCCTTTTCTTTCAACACGATAAACCATTCCTTCTGGAAGCTCAACGCTTTCAATCCCTTTTGTCTTTTCATTTAATAATGGCAAAAGCTGTTCTACCGTTATTGGTTGTCCTTCGTGTAATTGGCGTGGCAGTTGCAAATTGTATTCAATTGCTTTTTCCCTAAGTTCTTCAAATAAAATACGTTCATTATTTTGCGTGAAATAATCAAAGAATACTATTGGTTCAACTTCAATTTTGTAAATAAGTCCGTGAGCTTGCGCCAGCCATTCGCCAGTTATCCTTTCGCCATTTTGTAGCATATCCGCAAAAAGTAGTTCACGTTTTTTTACCCAATTCGCAAAATAATGATGTTGCTTGTATGGACTTGTGTTTGCCTCATATCCTGAACGAGTTAATGCAAATATTTTGTTTTCAAACTTTGCTACACCTACATTTGAGCCATCATACTTTTCAAACACTAAAATATTATCGTGTTTATCCCTTGCTTTTGTTGTCAAAATACGTTCTTGACCTTCGCCAATATAGTAATCTCCTTCACCTAACTTTGAATTATGTAGGTGTGGAATTGAGCCATAATTTTTTCTTCCTATTGGTTTCATATTTCAAATTTACTGATAAAAAAACTGCGGGTAAACATTAAGCCGAATATACAAAAGCCCACCAAAAATCTTCCAACGTAAGCCACTAAGCCAGCCCGGCTTTTGAATATTCGGTGTTCAGCGAGACCGGATGATGGACTGTGTTTCTCTTAGGTGGATT
>JAIBBA010000068.1 GCA_019694895.1 Chitinophagales bacterium | reverse complement strand
AAACAGGTGTTGCATCGGCACTCTCAAGAACCGGAACATAGTTTTCCTGCTTACCTGCATCTTCCTGCATCTCGTCTAATGATTGGTCTTTCTTCTCCAATTTTGACTTACAGGCACCTAATAGAAGACTTATCACTGCCAGGGATAATGCTATCTTATTCATTTGTGGTTGAAATTTGCTGCAAAAATACCATAATTAAATATACTTTTCATCTAATTGATAATCAAATACTTACACTTTCCCAAAAAAAATTAAAAATTGGATTATTAGATTTACTTTCAATACATAATATTCAATATCCCAAAAAAATAGAGGCATTTACAATCCTACTTGGTCAAAATCACATATCATTTTTTTATAATCTTATGTAGGCAATTATTAGAATAACGAATAAATTTGTAATATAGAAATAAATTCATTAATTTTGAATTCAACTTTATTGTTAATTTATATTCAATTTATAAATTTCTAAACTTACTACTCTTATGAAAAAACACTTGGCACAATTTAGCTTATTGCTACTACTTACCGTTTTGTCATCATGCGCTAAAATTTATTACAGCCCAGACGCATACTCGCTTGCGCAAAGCCACCAGATGATAGCTGTCTTGCCTCCAACTGTTTCAATAGCTGCAAGTAAAAAAATAGATGCGGAATCATTAAAGGAACAACAGAAAACTGAGTCACTTAATTTTCAAAAGGAAATGCTTGGATGCTTAAAAGAAAAATGCAAGGTAAGATTAAGCAAGAAATATTAGACATTGAAACAACTAATATCAAATTGCAACGTGCTGGTTGGCCAGAGACACCACTTTCTCCTTCTGAGATGAGCAATGTTCTTGGGGTTGATGGAGTAATTTCTTCTAATTATTCAATGTCAAAACCCATGTCTGAAGGCGGTGCAATTGCCTTGTCATTATTAACTGGCGCTTATGGCGCAACAAATGAAGTTAATGTTACAATGAGCATTTACGATCGAAACACCTCAACTTTAATTTGGAATTTCGATCACAAATATTCTGGAGGCATCGGAAGCTCCCCGTGTACTTTAGTAGACGAATTAATGCGTTATGCAAGCAAAAAAATGCCTTATTTAGTGTATTAATGCACTTGAAATTATAAACAAACGCAGGTCAAATTTTTAGTTTTGGATTACCATTACGCTCAAAATATTAAGTTTCAATAAAAACAAATTATACATATGCACACCTTCTGTGCAGAACCGACAGGCGAATACCCTGTCGGTTTTTTTGTGCCCTCATCTATTATCCTACCTTTGCATCCTCAAGGATCAGTATATGCAGCCGGATAGGCTATCGTTTAGGGGGCAGTTGTTGTATGTTACAGGCACTTTCGGTTGGAGCGTGGTTGTAAACTTGCATGCCGGTATGATTTTGTATTTCTATCAGCCTGTTGGTGATCCTGCCCTTCAAAACCTCATTCCCAAACTTTTTATTTTCGGTCTTCTGCCGGTATTGGCATTGGTGGTATTCAGTGCAAGGCTGGTAGATGCACTTGTAGACCCTGTAATTGCTCATATCAGCGATGGCAGCAATCACAAAAAGGGACGTCGAATTCCCTTAATGACCTACGCCTTAATTCCTACCCTAATTACCGGGATTTTGCTTTGGATACCTCCAACTCGTGGCGAAAGTGTCGCAAATCTTTATTGGCTGGGTATAATTCAGATATTGTATAATATCGCAATCTCGTTTTATGTTATTCCTTACAATGCGTTGCTTCCTGAATTCGGGTATAATGCCGAAACAAAGCTTAGACTTTCAACCTTTCAATCAATAGCATATACCATTGGTCTTGTAGCAGCAAGTGCCTCAAATGCCTTGGTGAATTTTTACCAGGACGTGATGCATGTTGATGACAAATTTCGCGCATTTCAGTTCGCCATCTGGACGATCTTTCTGATTGGATGGGCCAGTTTGTTATTGCCGGTTTTCATCAATGAAAAAAAATACATCATCCCCAATCGTGTTACAAAATCACTGAATGAGAATTTTAAAACGGTATTGCGAAACAAAAATCTTGTCATTTATCTCACTGCCGATTTTACGTATTTCATCTCGTTAACCATTATTGGTTCCGGAGCGCTTTACTACGTAAAAGCGTTATTACATATCGAAGAAAAACACGGCACCGGAATGGTTGCCACAGCAGTCGGTCTTGCCATGCTATGGTCGCCGGGAGTATATTATCTGGCTAGACGTGTCAGGAAAAAGATTCTGGTACTTTTCTCCCTTATTGCTCTTTCTCTGGTTTTCGGATCAGTGCGCTGGCTCGGGCATTTCGGCATGGATAATGTTTCTGAGGCCTATGTTCTTGCTGCGGTAATTTCAGTGCCCTTTGCATTTTTAGGTATTCTCCCCCCTGTAATTCTTGCCGAGTTGACACAGGCCGATGCGCATATTACCAATGAGAACAGAGAGGCTACCTTTTTTGCGATCAGAAGTGTATTTATTCAAATTGGTCAAACACTAGGCATAGTGATTTTTACCATACTTATCGGTATGGATCAATCTCAAGGTTTAGGGAAATATTTTTCAGGTGTATTTCACAATATTCCATTCGAAGAATTAGGCATTCGCCTATCGGGAATATTTGGCTTCGGATTGGGTTTACTTGCTGCCATCTTTTTCTTCTTTTTTGATGACAAACAATTAAACAAAACCATTAAAGAAATGGAAGATCAACACGAAAAGAAAGCAATGGAGGAATAATCAGCGATATCCGTCTTTCTCAATTTTTTTTGCCTTCTTTTCCACCGCTTCACGCATCTCATTTTTATAAGCAACAATTTTATTGAGTATGGTCTTATCACTACTGCCAATAATCTCTGCAGCCAATATACCGGCATTTTTTGCGGCATTGAGCGCTACAGTGGCAACCGGCACACCATTTGGCATTTGCAAAATACTCAATATGGAATCCCAACCATCAATGGAATTGGAAGAACGCACAGGAACTCCAATAACCGGTAAAGGGGTAATCGACGCAACCATTCCCGGCAAATGCGCTGCACCACCTGCTCCTGCAATAATTACGCGTATACCTCTGGTATGTGCCTTGGAGGCAAATTGTACCATGCGCTGCGGGGTGCGATGAGCAGAAACTACCGTAACTTCAACAGGAATTCCAAATGATTCTAATACCTCAGCAGCATCACGCATTACCGGAAGATCTGAATCGCTACCCATAATAATGCTAACCATTGGAGGTAGTTTTTTCGCCGTTTGTTGTTTTGCCATGGTGTAAAGTTACAATTTATATATAGCCCTTATGCAATGATGCGTAGTCGCTCTCTTACAAAGGATGCTTTCTCACGCATAGCTTGAATATTATCACCAATAATGGTAACATGCCCCATTTTGCGATATGGTTTTGTGATTTGCTTGCCATATAAATGCACATGAACGCCCTCTAACGACAAACAATCTGATAACCCTTCATATTTTGCCAAGCCTGAGTAACCGGGTTCGCCAAGCAAGTTTACCATGATAGCATGTTGCCATGCTTTGGTGCTTCCCAATGGCAGATCAAACAGACATCGCAATAATTGCTGATACTGTGAAACATCATTGGCTTCTATCGTATGATGCCCGCTGTTATGTGGACGTGGTGCCACCTCATTGATAAGAATCTCACCATTGCGTGTAAGGAACATTTCAACTGCTAATATGCCTGTCATACCAAATGCATTGATACAATCTATGGCAATCTGTTTAGCGGTTTCTTCCTGTGCTTCGGAAATATTTGCAGGTGCAAGCAAGAATTCTACAAGATTGGCAACCGGATGAAACTCCATCTCAACAGTAGGAAAACATGAAGTATTTCCATTCCGGTTTCTCGCTACTATCACAGATAATTCCTTTTCAATGTCAACAACATCTTCAATGATACATGGCCCATCCAGTAAGCTGACAATATCATCCTTGCTTTTAATTACGGCAACACCTTTACCATCATAACCCGCCTTACATGTTTTTTGCACAAATGGGTAGCTGAGTTTTTCTTCTTCCAATAATTCAATCAGCGCCTCTTTACTATCAACATATTGATAATTACTGGTGGGCAAATCATTGTATTCATAAAATGCCTTTTGTTTGCCTTTATCCTGAATAATTTCTAACACTGCAGGTTGAGGAAATATTTGCTTGCCCTCTTTTTCCAGCTGATGCAATGCAGCCACATTCACATGTTCAATTTCTATAGTCAGGCGATCGAGATTCTTGCCGAATTGATATACAGTATCATAATCAGCAAAACTCCCGTTAACAAAGGTATGCGCCAGTTTACTGCAAGAAGCCTGGGGATCCGGATCAAGTACATGACAGCGAATATTCCAGTCACTGGCAGCCTCGATAAGCATCTTGCCCAATTGCCCTCCACCAAGTATTCCAAGCTCCAGCTTGCTTGTTTCCACAGAATTCATGGTGCAAAGGTACGGACATTTCATTCAGAAGGAAAAGGGTACCTTTGTTGTTCAATCAGGCACAATGAAAACCCAAACCCGAATCTTCATTATTGCCATAGTATTGGCATGTGCGCAAATTAATGCTTTCGCTCAGCCTTGCGCCTTCTTTGAAGATTACACCTCTGACGCAGGTTGGACCGACTACTACTATTACTATGCTGTTACCGGAGCATGCCTTAGCGATGAACAGGATGGCTCGCTCACCTTTGGAGGTGGCAAACTGAATTTTAACGCCCTTGATGATGCAAACGACACCCGTATTTACTTTTCACTGCCGACTCCGGCATATGAGGATTTCTGGACAGTCAGCGGAGAGTTTACCCCTACAGCAGGAGGAGCAAGCGGGCGCACAGGTTCTATGATAGTTGCGCTTTCAAATGGATCTGACAACCCTATTTCAGATACTTATTCGATTTGCGAATTTTCAAATACAGATGCCATTGCACTTATGTGGACCTCAGATTTTGATGCCGCACCTGATAATATCGGATTTGAAATATGGGCGAATGATAATGGAACAGTCACTATGAGTGAACGACTTATTGCTCCTTATGGCGATACCTACTATTTTCAATGGACACGCATTGCAATAGAATACATGTCGTTGGATGTTTACCTGGATGCGACACATACCGATCTGTTTGCAACCATTCCCTGTTTTTATTTGCCTACAACTATCACAGACCTAAATACCATGCAATCGGGGAACTTCCCCGGCGGTTCATATTTACGCCAGTTAACAGCTACTTTAGACAATGTTTGTTTGCGAAATATCGATGTTACCGCAGCAAGTATTACAGGACCGGAAACAATTTGTTTAGGTAGTGAAAATGACTACACCATCACCACATTTGCAGGAGCAGATATTGATTGGACTTTGCCGGCAGGAATTACCTATACCGGCGATGCAGCACCAACCATTCACGTAACTGATTGGCCCGGTGCCGGAACATACACACTGATGTCAGTTATCAACTATAATTGTTTTTACGATACCGCATATTACGAAGTAACTGTAATCGATCCGGGAAGCGGCGAAGTGTTGGAGGAAGATTTTTGTGAAGGAGGAAGTACAACCGTTGATGTAACTACTACTGATGCAACCTATTTATGGGACGATGGCACAACAGAAGGCACACATTCTTACGATACCGAAGGAACCTATTGGGTAACCATCTATATCGCAGGATGCGAGTTTACAGATACCATTCACATCACAGAATATCCAAATCCATCAATTGATCTGGGTGATGATATGGATATATGTGGAGATGTAACAGTTGAAGGTCCCAGCGGATTTACGAGTTACGAATGGAATACCGGTAGTGCGTCAGCGAATTTGACAACTTCCATACCCGGTAATTACTCACTGACTGTTACAGATGAAAATGGATGCACTGCCTTCGATGACATTACTTTAAATGATGCCTGCGCCGACCATGTGGTAATGCCAACCGTTTTTTCACCAAATAATGATGGCATAAATGATTGGATAGGCCCAAATTATTCGGGTGATATAAAAGATTATCATTTAGAAATTTATAACCGATACGGCCAACTTATTTTCGAAACCGACGAAATTGCTCAAGGTTGGAATGGAAAATTTGAAAATGAATTACAACCTATCGGAACTTATGTATATGTCATGCAAGTTAAGTTGAATAATAAAAAACGTGAAGAACGGGGCAACATAACGCTAGTACGATAACCATGCAACAATATTATCCATATTTTTTAGCAGCACATATCATCTTTGTGATTACATGGTTCGCTGCACTGTTTTATATTGTAAGATTATATATCTATCATACTGAAGCGCTCGAAAAGCAAGAGCCGGAACGCTCAATTTTGGCAGCACAGTTTACCATTATGGAGCAACGACTAATGGCTATTATCGGCACGCCATCCATGATCCTTGTTGTAATTACCGGTGTGTCATTGCTCAGCATTCAATCACAATTCTTGAAAGAACCATGGTTGCATACCAAACTGCTTTTTGTGATTGGCGTTATAGTTTATCATCTGGCATGTCTTCGCATACAAAAACAATTGCGAGAAGGAATAGCTAAAAATAGCTCTACAAAACTGCGTATGTTCAATGAAGTAGCTACAGTGTTATTAGTAGCCATCGTTTTTCTTGTTGTATTGAAAGACCTCGTGGATATGTTGTATGGATTATTAGGGTTGATAGCACTTTCCTTCAGCATGCTCGTTGCCATACGCATTTACAAACGCCGTAGAGAAAAAAGGTAATAAAAAAAGGTTGCCGTGCATCAAGCCGACAACCTCACATAATGTTATTATCGTCGCTTAGAACACAAAGCGAACGCCCAATGCAGGGTCGAGATAAAAATCATCTACATTATTAATAATCGGGAACAGCGGCATCACATCCACTGAAAACTGAAGCGGTAATCCGTCAAAATTGTAATCTAATCCTACTTGACCGCCGCCACTGACAAAAAATCCGTTTTTTCCTTTCCCATTATAATTATCACCAAGGCTCATTGTGCCGGTCGACAAAGCAGGCCCTGCATAAAAACTGAAACCTTTATTCATATCCCAAACCCACTGGTACACACCGGTCAATCGAAAGGCTGAGTAGCCATTATAAAAATTCGCGGAGCCGTTCAATTCGAGTCGGTTCGTCTTGCTCATTTTTTGCTGGTATGAGATCCCACCACCAAAGCCAAATCGGATACCTATAGCATGATCATTGATTTGCGCATGTGCCTGTGAGAAAAAAGTAAATGCCAGAACTAGGGTAAGGATTTTCTTCATATTGCAGTTTTTTACAAAGTAACGGAATTCCAATCAATCCCCTGTTAGTCGACCTTGATTTTTTCCATAAGCATCTCCCTGTAGTTGGCGCCTACCGGCAAGCGGCCTTTAGCGGTTTCTATGACATTCCCAAAAATCGCGTTAATAGACGAAAGGCTTACGATATAGCTGCGATGTATCCGCATAAACTGTTGGTCAGGCAGCACTTCTTCAAATTTCTTCATCGAATGATGGGTAACAATCATCCGTTGCTTTGTAAAGATTTTGGCATAATCTTTCATGCATTCGATATGATCAATATCAGCAAAATTCACGCGCACCAGTTTCCCGTCTTCTTTCACAAAGAAATGATCCGGAATCGGCGTATTATGTTCCTCGTTGTTTACCGCTTCACTTAATTTATTGACAGCCTTCATAAATCGTTCAAATGAAATTGGCTTAAGCAGATAATCCGTAATATTCAAATCATAACCATCCAAAGCAAAATCGGGATATGCTGTAGTGAAAATTACGCGCGGCGGATGTTGCAGACTGCGCAAAAATTCAACGCCTGTAATCACGGGCATTTGAATATCTAAAAACATTACATCTATCTTGTCTTTTTGTAAAGCTTGCATGGCTTCCATGGCATTATCGCAAGTAGCCACCAATTCCATGTGCGAGAGACGTCCGATATAAGTTACAATCACTTGTTGAGCCAGCGGTTCATCATCAACAACAATACATCTCAATTTGTGATTCATAAATCCATAATTTTTAATTCAACCTGATACACTTCGTTGTGATTATCTACATGCAGCAAATATTTATTCGGATACAACAAATCCAATCGTTTACGCGCATTCTCCAAACCTATGCCTCCTGCCCGCGACGAAGTTTTTTCTGTCTTTACCGGTTTATTGTTGCGCACTACAAATGTACATCCTCCTTCCGGATCTTCGGCATTAAAATCGACAGACACCCATGCCGGCCCGAGTTGCGCATTTACGCCATGCTTAAATGCATTTTCCACGAAGGGCAGCAGTAATAAGGGAGCTATTTGCTTATGCGAAGTTTCTCCCTTGATATTAAATTCAATTTTAACCTTTTCTCCATGTCGCACTTTTTCAAGTCCGATATAATCTCTCAAGAAATTTAATTCCTTATCAAGAGCTACTTGCGCAGCATTACATTCGTAAAGCATGTAGCGCATCAGATCACTAAGTTGCAAAATGAGTCCGGGCGTTTTTTCCGATTGTTGCAATGCCAATGCATAAATATTATTCAGGCTATTAAATAAAAAATGGGGATTCATTTGCGATTTCAGGAAATTCAATTCCAGGTCAGCATTCATTCTTTTGAGTTCCGTTTGCTGTGTCGATATGCGTGCATAACGCCTAACCAACATAATACTCAGCGGCACCATGGTCACAAATATCATCCTGAAAAATTCGGGAAAATAGGTGGGTGATGTTTCTGCCACTTTTTTAAAAGTCGCTATTTCCGCCTCAGTGGTGAGCGTGTATAGGAAATGAATAGACACTTGCTGAACGCAGTATGCCATCAATACGTAAGAACCAACCCAGGAAACAACAAAAAGAGGTGATCGCTTTAGGGTAAACAGCTTAGGAATCAGAACATTAGCCAGCAGGTAATAATAAGGGATAAATAATAGGTTCATCACCTCAAACAACAGGATGCCGTTGCTTGAGAAGGTATTAACTTCCATCATAAAGATGGGTGAATTCATATAGAGTATCCAGAACACGACGTGCAGTATCACACGACCGGTTCCGGAGGCAAAAAAGGCTCCGGGCGACAATTTCAGGCGCGACATGATGCAAAAGTGCCGAAAATGGAGCTATCGGAGCCGGAATTTCGACTAAACAGCCTCCACCTTCGACGAAAAGTGCAGTAAATGTTGATTTTCAGGCGTTTATTGTCAGAAATATGTAAAACCAAAGGCCCCACATACCAATCCGTTCTGTGAAAGTGTTTAACATTGCAGTTCAACAGCAGAGAAGATGGAAGCTCAGTTAACGAAAAAATAACAAAAGCCGCGTGGCTTTTCATTTTCGGTGAATTGAGTTTTTAAAATTTCATCTATATTTGCCAACACTTAAAAGTTTTACAGGAAATTAAATCAAATCATTTATGGCTCAATCAGCAGCAAAACCCGCTAAAAAGACCAGTATGGATGGTCTCGGTATTATTGTTATTGCAGTAAACCTTGTAATTGGTATTCTTTTTTACAAATTCGTTTGTGGAAACCCCGACAACTTCAAAGCTAACGGCGACCCAAAAGAAGGTAACTTCCTCGGTATCGTGTTCAAAGGAGGATTTATCGTTCCGGTCCTCTTCGCACTTTTCCTTACAGTTTTGGTTTTCGCTTTCGAAAGGTTGCTAACTATCAGCAAAGCAAAAGGTAACGGCTCTATCCAGTCTTTCCTGCAAAAAGTGAAATATCACCTTGCCAACAAAGACATTGATGCTGCGTTGAAAGAATGCGATCGTCAAAAAGGTTCTGTGGCAAACGTGGTTCAGGCCGGTTTGCATAAGTATGCTGAAATGAAATCAGATACAGATGCTACCACTGAGCAAAAGGTGATCAACATCTCTAAAGAAATTGAGGAGGCTACAGCACTTGAAATGCCTGCTCTCGAAAAACACCTTCCTATCCTGGCTACCATCGCTTCCATCGGAACGCTGATTGCCCTTCTCGGAACGGTATTAGGTATGATCCGCGCCTTCGCTGCCCTTGCATCTGAAGGAACTCCTGACCCATCGGCACTTTCTGCCGGTATCTCTGAAGCCCTCGTAAACACTGCGATCGGTATCGGAACATCTGCTTTCGCCATCATTTTCTATAACATCTTCACAGGTATGATTGATAAACTTACCTATGGAATTGATGAAATGGGCTTTAGCATTACGCAGACATTCTCTGCACAGGAGAAATAATCTAATGCATCTTTTAAGGTGCTTTACTAAACGGAACTACGATGCCAAAAATTAAAGTAAAACGACAAAGCACGATAGTGGACATGACCGCGATGACGGACGTTTCATTCTTGCTGCTGACGTTCTTCATCCTTACTGCAAAGTTCCGACCGGCACAGCCTGTCATCATCGACATGCCAAGTTCTGAGTCTGAAACAGTGGTACCGGATAACAAAATGGTTATCTCGGTGGATAAAGAAGGAAAGGTCTACTATTCAATAGACAACCCTAAAGTGCGCGTGGCAACCCTGCAACAGCTTATCGAACGATATGAGAAAACATATCCTTCACTCAGTAAGCTCACAGATGCTCAAATTGCCAATTTTGCGAATGTCGAAATGCTTGGAAGTGATATCAATCAGTTGGATCAACTCCTCAATATGCCTCCTCAGGAAATCAATGCCATGCATGATTTTTCCGGTGTGCCTATTGACTCGACCAACAATCAGCTTCGCGACTGGATTCAAGCCGGACGTTGGGCAGATCAGATAGATAAGACTGAGTCAGGCACAAAACGAGATGACATTCGTGTCGCTATCAAGGGTGATAAAACTTCCAGTATCAAAACAATACAGGAAGTAATCAAAATATTGACCGAAGAGCCGGTTAATATTCACACATTCAATCTGATCACAACATTAGAAGGTCCGGTAGCCGGAGGAGTTGAAGCCTCGCCTACCCCTGCTAAATAATTTACAACTATGGCTGATATTCAAACCCCGGATAAAGGGAGTCACAGTAAACATGGTAAAGGCAAGGTCAGGTCGAAGAAAATGTCGACCCGTGTAGACTTCACCCCTATGGTGGATCTCGCGTTCCTGCTCATCTCCTTCTTCATGCTCACTACCACGCTGAACAAGCCGGTAGCCATGGAGCTGAATATGCCGAAGAAAGATGAAACAGTGAAAACCGATGTAAAAGAATCACAAGTTCTAAACGTTATTCTGGATAAGGAAGATAAGATCTGGTATTATGATGGTCGCGTGGTGTACGATATGCAAAAAACCGATTTCTCTGCCGATGGGATCCGCGATGTGATCTATAAAAAGCAGAAGGAAGTTGGTCAGAAATTCGGAGACCCTAAAAAGACTATCGTAATCATCAAAATGACTGAGGACGCGAATTACAAGAACATGGTAGATATCCTCGATGAAATGGATATCACTGATACCAAGATCTACGCCATTCAGGATGTTGCCGATCTCGAACTCGAAGCTATTGCCAATGGCGGTAAGCTGGATGTGATTCCCGAAGGATTACAATAAAAAAAATTTCCCGATGTTTATGGAATTTTATTCCTGACGCATCTTAACAGTAAACATTCCGCTATGATGGAAGACAACAAAAAATATTTAAACCAATCGATGGATGAGATTGTCTTCGACAATCGCAACAAATCGTACGGTGCGTATTTCCTGCGTCAGCTCACCAAGCGCAATACCGTAAAAGCTACCATTGTGATGTTTGTCGTAAGTGGTATGCTTACCGGTTTTACGTTTGTTGACTTTGGCTTCCTTACAAAAAAGAACGATGACGAAGCCATCAACCGCGTAGTAACACTCACCGAGCCACCTCCACTGGATGAGGCTGCACCACCACCTCCACCACCCCCACCTCCGCCACCTCCGGTACGTCCTACTGTAAGGTTCGTGGAAATGGTCGCCCAGCGTGATGAGGATGTTGCAGAGGATGAGACAATTACTCAAGAAGAGATCACTGCTGAAATCTCTACCCAAACACAGGAAGGAGATGAAGATGCAGACATCGTTATCGAAACAGCTCCGGTAGTTGTTGACAAACCTGTAGTTCAGGAGAAAAAGGTATATGAATTCATCGAACAAATGCCTGAATATCCGGGGGGTACCGAAGCATTGTATAATTACATCAACTCGCATATTCAATATCCAAGAATGGCCCGCGACAACGGGGTTCAAGGAAAAGTGTTCCTGAAATTCATTGTTGACGAGAACGGTGTTGTTTCTGATGTTCAGCTCCTGCGCGGTATTGGCGCCGGTTGCGATGAGGAAGCAATGCGCGTGGTTCGCTCGCTGCCAAAATGGACTCCGGGTAAACAAAATGGTAAGCCGGCTGCCGTTTGGTACAAGCTTCCTATCCAGTTTACTTTGGAAGACAATTAATAAATAATTCTTATTCCGATAAAACCATCTGCGGCAAGTCCAAGGATGGTTTTATTTTTATACCCGATGCGTAATAGTATCTTTCGACACCCGGTGCTGCTGCTCAAACTCGTGGCTTCAGTTATGTACGTAACAATGGGAATACTGGTTCTCCTCGTTCCGGATATGCTGAGCAACATGCTGGAAGGGATCACTCCCCTACTGGTAAACCTGTTTGCTGCATTGTTGATCGTTTATGGCTTTTACCGCTTGTACCGGGTGGTGACAGAGTTATCTGAAATCAATAAACCTGACAATGATGAACAAGCTTAACCTTCTGCTGATCATCACATTTTCCCTATTTCTCGGGGCTTGTAAAGACAAAGCCTGGGACGAAAGGACTGAAAACCTCAATAAAGGCACTATCACCCTATATGCCGAAAGCAGCTACCAAACCCTGGTGGAGGAACTGGTGAAATCGTATGAAAATGTCTATCCTGAGTCGAAAATCGAGGTCCGATTCGCCCCTGACAATGCAGTTTTGGATGCTATGTTCACCGATAAAACGCGCATGATCATTACCGGAACCGCACTTTCGAAGGAGCAATTAGACCGGATCAAGAGCGTAAATGAGGTAGCAGCAGAGCAATATGTGATAGGTAGAGAAGCCATTGCGGTGATCGCTTCTTTGTCAAATCCTGACACCGTATTTGATTTTGATGCATTTTTGCAGAGTCGTTCTGCCGGCTATTCCGGTGTATATGAGAAAACGGGCTTTGTTTTCAATGAGGAAAATAGCGCCATGGTATCACAATTGTTGGGTAATATGACCGGTTACAACAATATGTTTTCCCTAGGCAATTTGGACACTGTAGTGGGTTATGTATCCAAAAACACCGCTGCCATCGGATTTATCTCCTTTGCAGCGCTCAGCGATCCTGATGACTCGTTAACACAAGCAATATTAAGGCAGGTAAAGGTGCTTCCGGTAGCAAAGGCCGATTCAACGGGCAAAAAGATTGTAATTCCCATGTCACAATCCTCTATTGCATCCAATGATTATCCTTTCCAGCGTTATGTTACAGTGGTTAAAGGAAACACACCTGAATTATTAGGCACGGGATTTGTCAACTTCTTATATAGGAGCAAGGCAAGCCGCATAATGTTAAAGGCCGGACTTGTTCCGGAGAAAATGCCCGAAAGGCGAATTAATATAGTAGAATAACAATCAATAAGACCGACCTAAAATGAAGATCATTAAACTGTTGTTAGTGTGCCTGTTGATACAGGGTGTAGCATTTGGACAAACTATCAGTGATGCCAAACATGCTATTGAATCTGAATTTTACTTCAAAGCAAAACGCATGTTGCTGAATATGAATAAAACAGCACCGAGCGTAGAAAGCAATTTCTATCTTGCAGAAGTATATCTTACTACCGGAAATACCGACTCTGCCAAGTATTATTACAAAGCAGCGAGTGAGGTTACGGATTCTAAAAATCCATTGATCTATGTTTCACGTGGTAAAATGTTGTTGCTTAACAACAATGCTACCGAAGCTCAGGCACAGTTTGAATCTGCCATTAAAGCCAGTAAAGGAAAAAATGCCGAGATCATACACCTGATCGGCGATGCCTATATGGTTGCCGGTAATGTGACTGAAGCAATCAGCTACTATGATCAGGCATATTCAACTGATCCTAATTTGGTGATCAACCTGCTTGCCTATGGCGATGCCTATCTGAGTCAGGATAAACCCGGCGAAGCAATGACCAAATATGAACAGGCAAAAGCAGTAAACCCAAATATTGCTGTTACATTCTTGCGCATAGCCCGTATTAACTCTAAAACAGGTAAGCACGATGCTGCCATTGCTGCATATAAAGAAGCCATCCGCCTTGATCCAAATCTTGCCATAGCATATAAAGAACTTGGTGAAGAGAGCTATTTGGCAGGTTACTATACCGACGTAAAAAAATACTTCGACGAATATGTAAAACTCAATGCCGAAGATAAAGAAGCTCGCCTGGTGCCTGCAGTTACATGTTATCAATTAAAGGATTACGCATGTGCTATTGAATCTGCAACACAGATTATTGCTATTGACAGCACCAATTTTGTTGCATGGCGTATTCTTTATTTTTCACATTATGAATTAGGTGATTCTATCCGCAAAACAGAACCTGATGCATCAGCGAAACATTTTGCCGATGGATACCAAGCTTCACAAAAATTCTGGAGTATCGGCGAGAAAAAATTGGTGACACTTGATTATCAATACTCTGCACAATTAGCTGTCGAAGCTAAAGATACTGCCAAGGCTATATTCTATTATACACTTGCTACCGGCAGTGATTCTACATCAACGTATGAGATAGCAGCTGAATATGCGAAATATCTTTATACCATTAAAAAATATGCCGAGTCAATTGTCGCATACAATAATGTGATTGCTAAATATCAGGCAGGAGCATTGGATTACTATTTCCTTGGTCGCGCATATTATCAGACCAATGATTATGTAAATGCAGATACCATCTATGCACAATTCATTGCCCTGCAACCAAATTCACCCGATGGATTTTTACAGCGTGCGAAAACGAAAGTTCGTCTCGATGGTATTGATGAACGCGGAACAGCATTGCCACTTTACCTCAGGTATATTGAATTAGCTGAAAAGGATATCGAAAAAAACAAGAAAAACCTTATTGATGCCTATTTATATTGTTTCTCATATTACGATCTGATGAAACAAGCTGCTGATGCCTGCACCAATTTTAATAAGGCCAAAACATTGGATCCCAATAATGAATATGTAAAACAATTTGATGCTCAGGTAAACTGCCCGACAGGTAGTAGCGACTGAGATTAGTCCGAAATAATAAAAAAGGCTGTCATGTTTATCACGACAGCCTTTTTTTTTATGGTTTCAGGCTTTAAGAATTAATACGGTAGCGTGATTTCAGTTTCAAATTCGCCAATAGAAAGTGTAGCAACATTGTCGCAATCACCACTGCCAAAATCAATAGAACGGGTAAGCATTTCTTCAGGTGTTACTTCAAGCACGCCGGAGCGGAACCATCGGCAATCGAGGGCTCGAACCAATGGCTCGGCAATATGCGCTGTAAAGGGTGTGCCGGAGCGATTAATGCCTTCAACAGCATTGTCAACTCCCGGGCCATCAGTTACCGAATAAACATCATCTTCTATTTCCAAGGTCTCGTCCCCTGCTATCCACTCGCGGGTGCGTGAGCTGTTCCAGGAAATAGTTTCTCCGGTGGCAAGGGTTACCACGCCATCTACCACCACA
>JAIBBA010000067.1 GCA_019694895.1 Chitinophagales bacterium | reverse complement strand
GTGCCCGGGACAAGATTCCAAGCCTGACCTGACGACGCAGGAGGCGGGCAGGGAACTTGCACACCTTGCGTAAAATAAAAAAGGTCGGCATAAATACCGACCATCTGCGTGCCCAGGACAAGATTCCCCGCCTGACCTGACGACGCAGGAGGCGGGCAGGGAACTTGCACACCTTGCGTAAAATAAAAAAGGTCGGCATAAATACCGACCATCTGCGTGCCCAGGACAAGATTCGAACTTGCACACCATTGCTGGCGCTAGCCCCTCAAGCTAGTGTGTCTACCAATTCCACCACCTGGGCAAGGCGGGTGCAAAGTTAGCGAATGTTTTCAATTCTCGAAAATGAAATCAGAAGGTTGGCAAGCAGCGTCTGAGATTTTATAAATTTTGCAGAATAAAAGGCATATCGATAAAAATTTATCATTGGCACGGCATTTGCATATACTATTATTGTGTGTGTTTTCATGGGGATAGCAGGGTAAGCCACAGCGGTTTATCCTGCTTTTTTTTGTAGATATCCCATCCTGCCGCTAAATCCACAGTACAGCAGCATTACACCTTCACTCAACATTTCAATTTATACAGATAATGGCACTTGGCACACAGATTGCATTATAGTAAGTGTGTGTGTTTTCATGGGGATAGCAGGGTAAGCCACAGCGGTTTATCCTGCTTTTTTTTTGTAGATATCTCAGCCTATTCCCAAAACCCCAAAAATCCTTTATTTTCAGGCGTTTCAAGGCATTACTGCTAAAGCATACCGGCATGTAAATCGCTAAAACGAGGTCCTATTCTACCCGATTTGGTAGTTGAATCACCCCAAATTGCAAATTTTGCATTCCACAGCTTGAGCAACAAATTGGGGAATTGTATCACAGGAGTGTGGAATTTTTCCCCAAATAATTCCCCATTCCCCAAATTCTTTCTGTGCCCGGCATAACCTTCGAAATACACAATTACCAATAGTGCTCGTTTTTGTAATTCGCTATCTTTGCGCATGACTGAAAAAATTCTGATTCTGGACTTCGGCTCACAGTATACTCAACTGATCGCCAGAAGGATCCGGGAGCTCAATGTGTATAGCGAGATCGTCCCCTGCACCAAGATTCCTGAAATTACCCCTGATATTAAAGGTATCATCTTATCCGGAAGCCCTTTTTCGGTTTCTTCTCCGGAAAAGCCGGCATTCGATATAGAAGCAATACTTGATAAACGTCCGATACTCGGTGTTTGCTATGGTGCCCAGTTTGTTGCCAAGCATTTTGGAGGAGTGGTGCAGCCATCATCAAAACGTGAATATGGCCGAGCATTTCTACACATCCAGGACCGCAATTGCGAGTTATTTTATGGCATAGACGACGAAAGCCAAGTGTGGATGAGTCACAGTGATACCGTTATGCAAGTGCCGGCAGGATTTCATGTAACCGCAAAAACAGCTTCAATAGATGTTGCCGCTTTTGCCTCCGACCCCGGACGATTTAACAATCCGATGCATTGCATACAATTCCACCCTGAAGTAACACATAGCGAACAGGGAAAAAAGATGCTGCAAAATTTTGTGGTTGGAACTTGTGGATGTCATCAAACATGGACACCGGAATCGTTTGTTGAAGAAACAGTTGCGTATTTGCAAACTACAATCGGCAGTGACCAGGTAGTATTGGGACTTAGTGGTGGTGTAGATTCCAGTGTTGCCGCAATATTATTAAATAAGGCCATTGGGAAAAATCTCATATCGATATTCGTAAATAATGGGCTATTGCGCAAGAATGAATTCAATTCGGTATTGCATAGCTACCAGGATATGGGTTTGAATGTGATAGGTGTTGATGCAGAGGATGAATTTCTTTCAGCTCTTGAAGGTGAAAGTGATCCGGAAAAGAAACGCAAGATCATAGGTAAGGTGTTTATTGATGTGTTTGAGCGTGAATCTAAAAAACTAACCAACGTAAAATGGCTTGCGCAGGGAACCATATATCCGGATGTGATAGAATCAGTTTCAGTGCATGGACCTTCTGCAACAATTAAATCGCATCATAATGTAGGCGGACTTCCTGAAAAGTTACACCTTAAAGTAATAGAACCACTGCGTTTCTTATTTAAAGATGAAGTGCGCAAGGTTGGTGATACACTTCAATTAAAACACGAAATATTACATCGCCACCCATTCCCCGGCCCGGGATTGGCCATTCGTATTATTGGTGACATCACTCGTGAAAAAGTGCGCATTGTGCAGGAAGCTGATGCCATTTTCATCAACCACCTAAAATCATCAGGATGGTATGATCAGGTTTGGCAGGCAGGTGCAATTTTATTGCCGGTGCAGACCGTAGGTGTTATGGGAGATGAGCGCACATACGAAAATGTTGTAGCCTTGAGATGCGTTAATTCAACAGATGGAATGACTGCAGACTGGAGTCATCTTCCCCATACATTATTGGCACAGATTTCGAGTGATATTATCAATCATGTTAAGGGTATCAACCGTGTTGTGTATGATATCAGTTCAAAACCGCCGGCAACCATTGAGTGGGAATAATAAATACATCATTGTGTTATTAGCTACAGTATTTCTGTTTGCATCATGCGGCATTTTCAATGGTGCTCAACATGATAGCACGGTTTCACACCCAACAAATACTGATCAAACAACTGTGCACGCAGATACGGTGATCAGAAAAAAAGTGGATAGTGTAATTATTCCGACCAAGGTAATCGACAACCTCGCATCGGAGAAAAAACCGGCATACGATATATCTTTTGTATTGCCATTTAGTATTGATGCTGCTGAACTTGAAAAACTTAGTTCAGAAGAAAATATTACAGGCTTTCAACCTTTGGCATCCATAGAATTTTATGAAGGAGCATTAATGGCTTTAGACACACTTGACAGTCTTGGCATCAAGTTGAATGTGCACGTATTTAATAACTACAAAGACAGCAGCCTTACCGCAGCACTTTTCAGCAAACCTGAAATAATGAAATCAGATGCAGTATTCGGACCGATATTTAATGAAAGTCTGAAGGCGGCATCTCCGGTAGCTCAGCAAAATAAATTCTATCTTGTATCACCTTTATCTCCGAACAATAGTTTCATAGATACCAATAAATATTTCATGATGGCCAATCCGACAGTTGAGGCACAACTGGAAGCTATGTTGAAATCGATTGAAACACAACACCCGTTTGCTAATATTATAAATATTTATCGCTCAGATAAACCAAATGAAAAACACCTGGCCGATGATTTCGCTGCTGCTTTTAATATCGCCAACACGGGTAAGGGAATGCGATTGTCAAATGCCACTAGCTATGCTGAAGCTACTGCTTTAATGAAATCGGTAGAAAACTTTGTATTTATATCATCTTATGATGAGCTATATGTTAATGGATTGATACGAGACTTGTCAAAATTTTCAAGAGAAACGCCGGTAGAAATGTTGGGGTTGCAACATATCCTTTCTTTTGAATCAATCTCTATTGATTATTATGAAAACCTACATTTCACCTATCCTAATGCATATTATATTGATAGGAATTCGCCCAAAGTAATCAATTTCGAAACGGCATTTATTGAAAGATACAGTACGCGGCCATCAGATTTTGCATGTCGCGGTTATGACTTTACTTTATACATTGCAATGATGTTGAATAGCTATGGTGTTGACATTAGTGCATCTGCCGATAAATTAAATCCCGCTACGCCATTTATGCTTGACCCCGTTCGATTTACAGGAATCAAAAATAATGCAGGTATAACGCGTTATATGGAAAAAAGTAATATCACCATATTGCGTTACGACCAATATATTTTCAAACCGCTATCCACTAATTAATCGCGCTCATCAAGTTTATCGTAGCCAAGCACAGTTAGCATACTTTCAACTTGTTGCTCATCGGCAAAAACTTCATATTTCAGCTCTCCTTCTTCACCTCGACTAATAAGAATATGTTTTGGCGAAGGAATCAGGCAGTGTTTTGTTCCACCATATCCGGAGATACTTTCCTGATATGCACCTGTATGAAAAAATCCGATATACAATGGTTCACCCATAGTATTTATCGGGAGATATAATTCGTTGGTATGCGCTTCTGAATTATAATAATCCATCTGATCGCAGGTAAGTCCGCCGATATTACTACGTTGCACTTCATTACCCCATTTATTTACAGGCAACAAAATGAATTTCGAGTTGATGCCCCAGGAATCCGGCATGGTGGTCATGAGTGAATTGTCGATCATATACCAGCGTTCGCTATCGTTCTGACGCTTCTCACCGAGCACCTGGAAAATGAATGCGCCGCTTTCTGCCACTGTAAAGCTTCCGAATTCAGTGAAAATATTCGGACATTCTACTTTTTCTTCTTCGCAGGTTTGTTTGATACGATTGAGGATCTCCTCTGCCATATATGGATAGTCGTATTCAAATCCCAAAGAATTTCTATATGGCCAACCACCGCCGATATTCAGTCCATCGAGTTCAGGGCAAACGCGTTTCAGGTCGATATAAACCTTCAGCGATTTATTTAATTCATTCCAGTAATAGATATTATCCTTAATTCCTGAATTGATAAAGAAGTGCAACATCCGCAAACGGAATTTTGGATTTGTTTTTATTTTATTCAGATAAAAATCGCGAATCTCACTATATCGAATACCGAGTCGCGACGTATATAACTGGAATTCCGGTTGTTCTTCAGAAGCGATGCGTATACCAATATCACAACTATCGATAATGGTATGTTGATAGGCATCTAGTTCTTCCTTATTATCTAAAACAGGAGTGATATTAAATCCGAGGTTTGCGAGCTTGCTGATACGTTGAGTATAAATGGCCGTTTTGTATCCATTGCACACGATAAGTGTGTCTTTGGTAACCATTTTATTCAGGTATAATTTTTCGATGATATCGATATCGAAAGCAGATGATGTTTCGAGGTGAATATCATTCTTCAGTGCCTCTTCCATCACATGCGCAAAATGCGAACTCTTGGTACAATAGCAGTAATTGTATGTTCCGGGATAATTCAGCTTGCGGATCGCGTCATTAAAATAGCGTTTAGCGCGCTGAATGTTATCAGATATTTTCGGCAAATATGTAATGCGCATCGGCGTTTCATATTTGTCTATTAACTCTTTCAACGGGATGCCGTTAAAGTAGAGATAATTGTTTTTTACTTCGAATCCATCCTGCGGGAAGTAGAAGGTTTGCTGGATGAGGTCAAGGTAAGTGTTCTTCAATGTCTGAGTGGTTGATTTTACGTGAAAAAACGATAGATTACTTTAGCAGCACAAAAATAATAACTTTGCATGGTATGAGACGAGTAAAAGTTATCTCGGTAAACAGCGAATTAGGCGCAGGTACCCGCGGGGCGGGACTAGGATTTGACGCCATCAGGGTAGCTGCATGGACGAAAGGCAGCAGGTACTTCAAAGAGCACCCTCCGCTGATCATCCAGAGCAATAATGATGAAGTGCTCGACGATATCGAAACAGCCTATTCTGTTAAGATACAGTTCATTGTGGAGATGTACAAAAAGATCTCTGAGGCCGTTGTGGAGTCGATGAAGAAGAAGGAGTTCCCCATTATCATCAGTGGCGATCACAGCAACGCCGGTGGAACTATCGCCGGATTGAAGTTGGCCTATCCGAAGGAGACCTTAGGAGTAATCTGGATAGATGCTCATGCCGATCTGCATAGCCCTTACACTACCCCATCAGGAAATTTGCATGGTATGCCATTGGCCACTGCCACAGCATTAGATAACAAGGTTTGTCAGATCAACCAGCCTGAGAAGAAAACGATAGAAGCTTGGGAGAAGTTGAAAAAGCTGGGAGGCATCTCACCAAAAATCACCTTCAAAGACCTTGTTTACATTGCTGCGCGCGACATGGAGAAGGCTGAAAAATTCATCCTCAAGAAAAATAATGTCCGCATTTATTCCGTACAAAAAATGCGTGAAACAGGCATACAATCAGTGATTGAGGATGCACTCAAGCGTTTGGCACACTGCGATCGGATTTATGTATCCTTTGATGTCGACAGTATGGATGCCAACGTTTCACGCGGAACCGGAACACCTGTAAAGAGCGGTCTTTATGAAAGTGAGGCATTCTCGCTCATGGTAGCACTAGCCAAACAGGAAAAAGTATGTTGCATGGAGATCACTGAGGTGAATCCGACACTTGATAACAAGAAGAATTTGATGGCAGAAATTGCGCTGGAAATTCTGGAACAATTTACGGCTGAAGTGGAGAAAAGGTTATGACCAATTTATTGGAACAGTTACAGAAGGAAGTAGCTTCTGTAGCAGAGCAATTATATGCAACATCATTCGATGCGGCATCGATTAAAATTGATAAGACACCACCTGATTTTGATGGTGAGTTTACTGTTGTAGTTTTCACCTTTGTAAAGGCAAGTCGCAAAAGCCCCGAGGCTACGGCAAATGAGCTGGGAGCTGCCCTGATGGCCGGTTTCAGCCTAATCAAATCATTTAATGTGGTTAAGGGTTTCCTTAATATCAGCTTCACTGATGATTGTTGGTTGGAGATATTAAGCGAGATTCATAGCGCAGAAAATTTTGGTCAGCTTCCTTCAACAGGCAAACAGGTTGTAGTTGAATATTGTGGTCCGAATACAAATAAGCCCTTGCATTTAGGACATATCCGCAATATACTGTTAGGGTATTCTACTGCAAATATTTTAAACGCCGCAGGACACAGTGTCCATAAGGTTAATATTCTGAATGACCGTGGAATTGCAATTTGTAAGAGCATGGTAGCTTACAAGCGCAATGGAAATGGCAGCACCCCGGCATCTATCGGGATGAAAGGTGATCATTTTGTGGGCAAATATTATGTTGAGTATAGCAAGATCATAGAAGCTGAAATTTCTGCTTTGATGAATGATACAGATATCAGCAAGGATGCAGCCGAAAAACAGGCTCCAATTTACCTCGAAGCACAGGAAATGCTTTTGAAATGGGAAGCAGGAGATTCTGAAGTAATGGCTCTCTGGAATATGATGAACAGCTGGGTGTACAGCGGCTTTGACATCACCTATAAACTGATCGGCATTGATTTCGAGAAAGAGTATAAGGAGAGCGAATTTTATCTCAATGGTAAAAAAATGGTGCTCGAAGGATTGAACAGTGGCGCTTTCTTTAAAAAAGAGGATGGCAGTGTCTGGGTTGATCTCGCATCCGATGGGCTTGACCAAAAGGTATTGTTAAGGGCTGATGGAACGAGCGTTTACATCACGCAAGATATGGGTGTTGCAGAGGAGCGATACCGCGATTTCACTTTTGATGAAAGCATTTATGTAGTTGCAAACGAGCAGGATTATCATTTCAAGGTACTCAAACTGGTATTGCAAAAATTGGGAAGGAAATATGCTGATGGCATTCATCACATGAGCTACGGCATGGTGGATCTTCCTGAGGGCAAAATGAAAAGTCGAGAAGGCACGGTGGTAGATGCCGATGATTTGATAGAAGGTATGGTTAGTGAGGCGATGGATTTTCTTGCATCCTCAGAAAAGAATGCAGAGCTAAATGAAACCGAAAAGCAGACATTGGCGCACGATATTGGCATGTCGGCACTCAAATATTTCATCCTGAAGGTAGATCCTAAAAAGCGCATATTATTTAACCCGAAGGAGTCTATTGACCTTCATGGGAACACAGGACCTTTTATTCAATATGCGTATGCTAGAATCAGGAGTATTTTAAGGAAAATTGATGAGGTTAAGGTTAACATTCAGGTTTCGATTGGCACCGGTTTGATGCCTGCAGAAAAAGAATTGATAATTATCTTGAGTCAATATCCGGGCATCGTAAAGCTTGCAGCAGAAACCTATTCACCAGCTGAAATAGGCAATTATTTATACCTATTGGCGAAAAAATTCAATTCCTTCTACGCCGATCACAGCATTTTGAAAGCTGAATCGGAGGAGAAAATGCATTTGCGTGCGGTTATAGCCTTACATGTTTCATTAGTGATCAAACACGGTCTTGATCTGTTGGGTATACACAGCCCTGAGAAGATGTAATTTCTTCCTACACGTTGCAATCCTTCCCACAAAAAAAGAGGTCACCCCGAAGGATGACCTCATATATGATAAACAGGGAAAGTTTATTCAGCTCCGTCAGTCATCATACGATCAACGGCATATCCACCGATAGAAGTACCGGCAGTTTTACCGCTTTCGCAATCAAACCTAAAGTGAATGCGACCATAAATTCTTGATTCTGTAGCTTCATCAACATATCCATTAATTTCAGATGCTTCAGCAGGGAAAATATGGGCTAACACTGCACCTGCGGCCGCTGAAAACGTTGCGTGGCCGGAAGTATAGGATGGGAAATTTGGTAATCCAAGCAGTGTTTTGATTTCAGGATTTGCCTGAGGCGGACGAGGGTAGAAATAAAAATACTTCGTATCCCAGCATGAGATACCGGCGTCCATCATGGCAGTGTTCATATAAGCATAAGTTCTTGCGGTTCGCAATGGATTCATGCGGTAGCTTACCATGTAATCGGCAGCAATTTTTCCCCAATGGCCTGCCGGAGTGTTGGTGCCGAAACCATCACCCCAATTATAGGCGATGCGTTCTTGCTCACGAGTACAATTTTTGGTGAGGTCTAACAATTCAGCCTCAGCAGCCTTATATTCTTCAGAATTCATGGCAGGTGGCGGACCGGGGCGCACTGCTTCAAGCGAAGGAATCCACCAGGTAGTTACAGAGCTATATTTAGGTGTAATACCTACCGGGCGTTGAGGTACTTCAAGGTTTTCCCAATGTGGCCACATAGAGCCCCAGGTAGCTTCGGCAGCGGCTTCCATTACGTTGTAAGTTGCAGCATCTACTTGTGCGAATTTCATACTGTCGTTGGCAGCACGCGCCTTGTATTTACGGAAAACAAATCCTCCGATGGCATCGCCGGCAACCAGGTCGCTTTCAACGTTCATACCTGCCCATTTGCGTGAATTGCGACATTCTGCAGCCATTTCATTCAGGTAATCAACTTCCAAAGGGAAGAGGAATTTGAGTAATTCGGAAGACACTTCTGCAACGGTAGCATCCTCTGAAGGCCATGAAGGCAGGGTGTTATCAGGATATTCAGGAGAGATGCTGTTGTCTACATCATAAGGTGCAGGACGATTGTAAGTATATTTCATATTCCACGCAGTGATCAAAGCATCATATTGCGCGGCGCCCAGGTATGCGTACACACGCGTGGCATATGGTGGATGCGCAAACGGGAAATAAGGATAAACGCCGGGATTCAATGAACTTGGGGAGCTATAGGATCCATCAGCATTAGGTGATGGTGCAAGGTTGTATTTTGCTATGAGCTCTTGTGCAATTTCCTGCCAACGAATTACGGTGTTATTGCCCCAATAATCAACAGCTTCCTGCTCATCGGCTGAAAGTGAGCCATTGTAGCCTTTCACTTCTTCCAATTCAGAAATATAAGACGGATCAGTTACATCAACAGGAGCAGTTAGGGTTGTATCAGCCCCACTAGTTAATAAAATAGGTTGCCATGTTCCGCCGGCTTCGTCCAATGACGCATAGGTATAAGGTTCAAAACCCACGTATTGCGGCAGGTCTTCGGTACACGATGCCATAAATGCTGAAACAGCGAGTCCGGATATTACGAGATAGTTTAATTTTTTCATGATCATTTTGCTTCAGGGGTTTCAGATTTTTTATTGTCGCGACCGTCCCACAAAGGAAACTGGTAAGAAATAGCGCCGCCGAACATGGTAGACTTGCCTACATTGCTTC
Source organism: Chitinophagales bacterium (assembly GCA_019694895.1). Classification (GTDB taxonomy): domain Bacteria; phylum Bacteroidota; class Bacteroidia; order Chitinophagales; family BACL12; genus UBA7236. Next base: position 6,049 of record JAIBBA010000067.1, on the reverse strand, counting down.
CTGTAAGCACCATTCCGCCGCCGGCATGTATTGCCAGACCTTTAACAAACAGGTCATAGTATTCAAGATTCACACCCACTCGGCTCATTTCCATATCATTAGAAGGGAATCCGCCATCCTGACGACGAATATCGAAGCCATCGAAAGTTGTCAATCCGCCATAAACAGCCTCTGCTTTGAAGTGCTTGTTTTTGGTGATGTAGCCTACTGTTACATTGTAATCGGTAGCATTTGGCATGTCTACTTGATCTGAGTAATAGGCTTGCGTGGTGTAATAATAGGTGCGATCGAGGTAGGCTGAGCCACGGAGGTGATAGCCTGCATCTACGCGGCCATATAATCCCATGTCGGCATCGTAATGAAGAATACCGCGGAAAATACCATCCGGACAGCCGAGGCCGATAGCAAATGGGGCATCCGGCACATAATCACCTGCAGGCAATGAGATCCCAATGCTTGCAAGGGTTTTAAAGGTACCTTTGCCTAGTTTTTGTTCTACCAGAAGTCCTTTTAGGTAGAAAGATGCGTCTTGGATTCCTTTATCGCCGGAAATCACCCCGCCTGTGGGGTTGGTAACGACGTAGGGTAAAGATGCGAGCAGGTTCACTCGGTTAATGAGTCCGAGCATAAATCCCGTGCCATAAATACTTGTGTTGAGTGTACCGATATTGCCATTGTCGCGCAGAGAATCGCCTTCCCAATACTCATCCCAAGCGGAATGACCATAGTGCAGGTCGATGCAGATCTCTCCGGGATTCATCATAACGGCATCAGAAGGAGTCTGAGCGCGCATTACACCCGTAAGCAGGCATACTAACGCCACCAGTGTAGTTCTTTTCATAAGATTCATTTAAATCAATAAGGTTTAGTAGTTGTCTTTTAATGCGGTCAAAAATAGATGGCATAAGGTTTTGAGCTAAATAGTTTACATTAGTTTTAAAGAGTTTGAACTTCTTTTAAGGTTTAATAAACTAGTTCTTCAGTTTTCGTCGGCAATATCTAAATAGCGGATTCGAGTGTACGCTTGTGTACTTTAAATGATGACTTTAGCTTCTATGATAGGAAACCCAAGTCATTTCCGGCAGGTTGGCATCAATCTAACTTAGCCCTCATTCTAAGTAACTTCAAAATACCATGATATGAGCAAGCAATATGTATTTGGATTTGATTCCGGCGACGGAAAAAACAAAAAATTGTTAGGAGGAAAAGGGGCAAACCTGTGTGAGATGACCCAGATAGGTTTAAATGTGCCGCCCGGATTCGTCATCAGCACAGAAGCCTGTTTAGCCTACCTTGACACCTCAGAGCATGTATTGCCTGAAGGAGTAATAGAACAGGTAAGGTCGCAAATGGCGGCAATCGAGAAAGCAAGTGGAAAGCGTTTTGGCGATCCTGAAAATCCCTTATTAGTATCCGTGCGGTCCGGTTCAGCCATGTCGATGCCCGGGATGATGGATACTATTCTCAACCTGGGACTTAACACTGATACCTTAAAAGGCCTCATCACCCAAACCGGCAACGAGCGATTCGGATACGATGCTTATCGTCGTTTTATCCAATTGTTTGGAAAAGTAGCACTTGGCGTTCCCGATGAAAAGTTCGATGTCGTATTCGAAGATATCAAACACAATGCAGGAGTTAAAGCTGATATAGGCTTGAATACCAATAATTTAAAAGAAGCATCTGAACGATTTTTGAAGGTAGTTGCCGAGCATACAGGCAGGCCATTCCCTGCTGATGTATATACTCAACTAGAGATTGCTATTAAGGCTGTATTCAACAGTTGGATGGGAAAAAGAGCGGTTGATTACCGTCGCGAATTCAAGATCACACCTGAGATGGCAAATGGAACTGCGGTGAACGTGGTAACGATGGTTTTTGGAAACATGGGAAATGACAGTGCCACCGGCGTTGGTTTCACCCGCGATCCGGGGACAGGAGAAAATGTGATGTTTGGTGAATATTTGACCAATGCGCAGGGGGAAGATGTGGTAGCAGGAATTCGCACGCCAAAAGCGGTGCAGATGCTGGCTAAAGAGATGCCTGAGCAGTATAAGCAACTGGAGGAGCTACGCAACAAGTTAGAGAGTCATTACCGCGAGGTGCAAGATTTTGAATATACGATTGAAAAAGGCGTCCTGTACTGTCTGCAAACGCGAAATGGCAAGATGAACACAACTGCCATGGTAAGAACCAGCGTTGAAATGGCCAGAGAAGGCATTATTAGCCGCTCAGAGGCATTGATGCGCATAAAACCTGCCATGTTAGAGCAATTGTTACACCCACGCCTGGATAGCCTGCAAAAGCATGAGCCGCTTGCACAGGGTTTACCAGCCTCTCCGGGAGCAGCCTCCGGACATGTTGTTTTCGATGCCGACAGGGCTGAAATGCTCGGTCGCGGTGGGGAGAAGGTGATCCTGGTGCGCGAGGAGACCAAACCGGAGGATATACATGGATTCTTTGCCAGTCAGGGTATCCTTACCTCTCGCGGAGGAAAGACCTCACACGCCGCAGTAGTTGCGCGAGGTATGGGAAAACCATGCGTTGCCGGGGCCGAGGGAATAAAAGTTGACGTGAAGATGCGTCAGGCTACAATAGGCGAAAAAGTACTCCACGAAGGCGACTATATTACTATCGATGGAGGAACCGGATTTGTGTATAAAGGCGAGATTCCAACTGTTGAGCCAACCTTCAGCGATGAATTGAAGATCTTGCTCGGATGGGCGGATGAAGCTGCCAAGTTAAAGGTATTCGCTAATGCCGATACCCCTGAGGCCGCCAAGAAAGCACTGCATTACGGTGCCATGGGTATTGGACTTTGTCGCACAGAACGCATGTTCAACGCGCCTGAGCGCCTGCCAATCGTAGTGGAGATGATACTCGCAAACACAACACCGGAACGTGAAAAAGCGCTGGATAGATTGAGGGAGATACAGAAACAGGACTTCAAGGATATACTCATGACCATGGCTCCTCGTCCAGTCACCATCCGTCTACTCGATCCACCTATTCATGAATTCCTCCCAACAGAAGATGTGCTGCGCGATGAGCTCAGACACCTCCGTCACCTCCGGGAGACCGCTTCCGGAGTCAGCAACCTCTTCGGAAGCCTGCGACTGCTGAATGTTGACCCGGCCATGGCAAACACTGCTACACAGCCATTCACCGACAAAGGACTCGAACTTATCGACCAGGCCATTGCCAAAAAAGAGCAGATGCTTCGCAAGGTGCGCGAACTGTATGAAGTGAACCCAATGCTTGGTCACAGAGGTGTGCGTCTCGGACTCACTTACCCTGAGATCTACACCATGCAGATCGGAGCTATTCTGGAGGCCGCCGCCGAATGCCAAAAGGTTGGGATCGACGTAAGACCTGAGATTATGGTACCTCAAGTATGTGCTGCGAAGGAGCTAGCGTATGTAAACAAATATGTTAGACAACTTAAAGAAAGTATTGAAAATCAGTATAATATACAATTACATTACAAATTTGGTACCATGATTGAGGTGGTGAGAGCGTGTATGGAAGCGGATAGTTTGGCCGGTGAAGCCGAGTTTTTCAGCTTTGGTACCAACGACCTCACACAGGCAACTTTCAGCTTCAGTCGCGAGGATGCCGAGAACAAATTCCTGCCTTGGTATATCAATTCAGGAGTGTTGAAAGACAACCCATTTGAGATCCTGGATGAACATGGTGTAGGCAAGCTGATGCGATTTGCGGTTCAGGAAGGTAGAAACACCAAACCGGATTTGAAAATCGGTATTTGCGGAGAGCATGGAGGCCAACCTGAGGCGATTGCCTTCTGTCACGGATTGGGATTGAACTATGTGAGCTGTTCAGGTCCAAGGGTACCGGTTGCAAGATTGGCAGCGGCGCAGGCGGCGATGTGATGTTTAGGGAGAACAACTAAAGGTGCGGGGTGCGGTTTTAGGATGTTGACAGAAATCATTCCGTTTGGGAGTTGTATAGTGTAGCTTCATGTGATTAAGCTATCACATTATGCGCAACCTCGAACACTATGCACTGTTATCGGGTGCTTTTCTTGCAATTGGCTCTAATGCCGATGCACAGGTAGTATACACCGATATTGATCCGGATCTTTACACCGACGGTAGTTTCCAATCGCTGGATATTGATGTAGATGGCATTGCCGATTTTGGGTTTTACATGTATTTCTATACGAGTTGGTTTGACGTGCAATACTCGATGGTATACATGCAGGCTTTACATAGTGGTGCTGCGATTGAAAATGCGGCTTATGCCTGGTGGATACCATCAACGGGAGCCATTGCTTTGGATGCAGGGGCAGCGATTGGTTCCGCAGGCAATTTTGATATGCCTCCCGGTGAAGATTTGGCATTACTGGCTGCTTTAAAGTCTTATAATCCCGGGTTTTCGTGCAGCTCATCGTCATTTTCACCGCACGATCAGTTGTTTTTCGGCTTTCCCGGAGTAGGCGATAAATATGTAGGTATCCGCTTAGGCGAGCCCGGTAATTACCATTATGGTTGGATTCGTTTATCGGTGCCATACCATATTGTGTGCACAGTTCCTATGGGACAATCGTTTGAATTAATTGCCCATGATTATGCTTTGAACCTAACAGCAAATGCATCGATACTAGCCGGCGAAGTTGCGGTGGATTATTGTCATCCCCCTACTCCATTTACGCCGCTTGTAGGCGCAACAGCTGCCAAGATTTCCTGGGAATCAGTTGCGGAAGCGGAGGCTTACTTAGTTCAATATCGGCAGACAGGAGTTGCTACTTGGACTGAGAAAATCATTTCATCAACCAAAACATCCAAGCTCATAAAATCGCTAAATTGCAATACCGCTTACGAATGGCAGGTAAGTTCAATTTGCGATAGCGGAGCAGTTCAATCGCCACCATGTGCACTGCAAACATTTACAACAGAGGCATGCAGGATAGGCGTCGACGAAGATGTATTAACCGGAATTACTTTGTTTCCGAATCCGGTGATTGACGCTTTACATATTTCCGCCGAGGAAGGGATACATTCCGTGATTATATTAAATATAAACGGAAAGCTGATGAAAGAGCAGATTTTCGGTAGTCCAGAAGATATTTCGATAGATGTTGCAGATTTTCCTGCAGGCGTGTATTTGATACAATTGCAAACCGAATCAGGAACAAGTTCTGACAAGTTTGTAAAAGCTGAATAAAGGCGAATGGCAATATTACCGGTGTCATTTATTTCGATTGAACCACTCGAGCGGATTGTATCCTGTTTGTTTTTTGAAGAATTTAGAAAAATAGGAATGGTCGTAAAAGCCGAGTGTAAAAGCAACTTCTTTTGGAGAGAGCTTCGTGTGCATGAGTAGGCGCTTCGCTTCCATGGTTAATTGATCAGCAATAAGATCTCCTGCCGTTCCACCTGTAACTTTTTTCACCATGAGGTTTAGATAGTTTGAGGTTTGTTGGAGTTGATCGGCGTACCATTTCACGCTATGTTGTTGATGGCAATGAGTGCGGATTAAGTGTTTAAAGCGTGAAACTATTTGAAGGGTGGTATAATCATTTTGATGGACCTTAGTATTTTTTCCCCAGCTCATGCGTTTGATATACAGCAAAAATATATTGAGGAAACTCAGCATCACCTGATCACTTCTTTCGGCATGCAATTTTTGCTCATGCAGCATTTGTGAGGTGATAGAGGCGAACATTTCATATTGTTTGGCATTGATTCTAAACAGAGGTGAAGAAAGGACGTAACCAAAAAATGGAGAGCGAAAGAGTAGTTCTTTATGTTCAGTATTAGTATAGAAGAAAGACTCTTCAAAGGAGATTACCCATGCTTCAGCCGGCTTTTGCAGCGGCAATTCAAATTGTTGTCCTGGGTACACAAAAGCGATGGTAAATGGGTTAAGTGGATAATATTCACAGTCGACGAGTAATTTCCCTCGTGCGCCTTTGAGTAGGACAATGCGATAAGCATCTATGCCGAGGTTATGCTGTAAACGGCCGGCGGAATTAGGATGAGCGTAAGTGATTTGAATTTTCTCCATACATGATACTTGTAAAAACAAG
>JAIBBA010000066.1 GCA_019694895.1 Chitinophagales bacterium | reverse complement strand
GTAACATCCACACCGGCCATAGGTAGCCATGAAACAGTGGCAGTACCGCTTCCTGTTATTTCATATATTGGATTATCATCAATACAGACATTTGTAGGGCCGGTTAGCAAGGCACTGGTAGTAGCGTTATTAATAATACAGGTATTATCAAGTGTACCTGTCAAAACCCTTTTGTAATAGCCCCATGGCGCATTTCCATGTTGAAGAATATGGAGGTTAGTTATGTTATCAGGAATCTCAAAACATTCAATCGCATCCAAAAGATCAGTTCTTGCAGGGTCGAGATACACTTCTAGACTTACATAATTGCTTGATTCTCTGGTAAATGTGAGATAATATGTTTGGCCGGGTAATGCTGTGATATTGTCGCCAACCGCGGTATTTACATAGGTGAGTTCGTTTTTTGCATAAATGTAGAAGCCGGTTGTTGGGTCAGCCGGGGTATATTCAGATAAATACCATACCATTATGCCATCTTGGTCGTTTGGAATGCAGTGTTCCCATGTGTCATTGAAGGGGCAGTTAGTCCCGGACGATAATGACCATATCACATGTCCAACACGAGGAACGCCATCCATTCCAATCGCAATAGGGGTGAAATCAAAAGTAGCGGTCCATGACTCGTCACTAACAGGCGTGCCGATATCTCGCCATATTCTTGTGTCATTGGCATCGTTTACATCGGTATAGTTAACCTGACCGCCAGTTACTGCAAGAGTTCCGGGCTGAGGGTTATCTCCACAGCCACCGGCTCCCGGATATACATATACAAAGTTCCAAGGTGTTGGGTCTGAATAATCTTCATAAAAGTCACAAATTTGTCCCTTTCCAATCGTAGAGTAGAACAATGAACAAACAGATATAAGAAGAAGACTAGTTTTCATTGGTTTACCAAAATTACAAATATTTGCCCTAAATTTAAACTGGTGAAAGTTCATTTAGATTTGATAATTTTTAGCTGTACCATAATTAAGTCATGCTTTCTTGAAATTATTGATTATTTTGTAAATTTTGTTTAATCCTATGAAAACCTTGAGACTTTTTTTAAGATCATTGATTTTAATATTCGTTTTATCTCTTTTGCCAAATAAATGTATAGGGCAACCGAATGAAATTGGTTCAGGGATAGCAATAAATTTCCCTGGCACAGTAGGAAGTAGAGTTGATTTGGGTGATGTTTATAATTCAGTCAACTTCCCATTGACAATTGAAGCATGGATATACCCAACTGCTTGGATGCCTTCGGTTTATTCACCGGTAATGGCAAGCGACAATTATGGACCAGGGGGCCACTATTATGGCTTTTGGTTGAGGTTCAACACGTCCGGTAATTTGATATTTGAAATTGGCGACGGATATGGTGCCGGATCTTCTGATCGGCGAGGGAAAAAAACAATCGGGGTCCCACCCTTGAATGCCTGGACCCATATAGCAGTTGTAGCAATTTCTGTAAATGATATTAATTTTTATTTCAATGGCGTGCTGCAATCAACAGTTGATACAGATGGAGGAGCCATAAACACCACTATATTGCACTCATCTTATCCGGCCTATATCGGTTGCCAGGAGCATCCGGCTGCTGAAGTGAATTTTACAGGGAATTTAGATGAGGTGCGCTTATGGGATATTGCAAGGTCTGAAAGTGAAATTCGAGACAAAATGTGTGAAAAATTAACCGGATTGGAACCCGGCCTAATAGGAAATTGGAGATTTGATGAAAGTTATGTTTCAAGCACAGTTGCAGATTATAGTTCAACAAATACAGATGGGTATGTGATTGGCTCGGCAGTTAAAATGACTTCAGGCGCGCCGATTGGAGATTTATCGGTATTGGTTTATTCAGACGACTATTTAGGTGTGACGCTGGATTTAAATTCTATTGGTGGGGATCATTTAAAATTGAGCAATATAACAAATGTTCCTTTTGGCATGCACCTTTATAGGGTAGATCAATATCCATATTCAATGACTGGACTCCAGGAAATTCCAGAATATTATTACGGAGTATTTATCGCAAATGATGGAATAACTGCTAAATATTCGCTAGATTATTCTTACTCATTTTCAAATGGAGTTGTTGTGCCTGAAAATGAGTCCTCGTCAAAGCTATATAAACGCTTGAACAATTCATATGATATCTGGAATAATTCGTTATCAACATTGTTTATTGCAGCTAATAAAATAAAGAAGAAAAAGCATGCAGGTGATTGTGAGTTTGTTTTCACAGTAGATTCAATCACGAATATAAATATAGTAAATTCAATTGTCGGGAATAATGCTGAATCTTATAGCCTGATGGTTTATCCTAATCCTTCAACTGAATCGATAATTTGTCAAGGATTGGAAGTGGACACTGAGTTTTATATTATTAACACCCTTGGCGAGGAAATATTTAGAGGGACTCCCTTACAAACAGGTTGCCAAATTGATGTATCCACATACCCGGATGGAACTTATTTCCTTGTACAAAATAAGGGTGGTGTTGTCTACAAAACGATAATTATGAAACAATAGGCGCAATGACCATTATGCTGTTTATGTCAGATTAAAATGTAACCAAGTGTGGGGTTGAAAATGCTTGTTGAATTATGTATTTAGAGAATTTATTGTTTTGTATTTTCTTCAAAGGAAATTGTAAATTTGTATTTCAATTTATTTGATGTCAGAATACTATTGTCTTATTGTAACTTATAATAACCGATGGCAGTTCTTAAGTAGGGTGTTAGAGCGATTGGGTGAAAATGTTGGGCTGAATGTTGTTGTTGTGAATAATGGCTCGACTGATTTCCCGGAAACCCAAGCTTCGGTTTTAAACTTTAATACATATAAGCGGATTGATTTTACTGAAAATGTTGGATCAGCAAAGGCGTACGGCGAGGGATTAAAATATATTCGCAATGTTTGCCCTGATGCCATTGTATGGATGATTGATGACGATAATCTTCCTGAAAATGGAGCGTTTGCAATCTTAAAGGAAAGACTTTTTGCTGAAGAATCTCTTCACGGCCATCAAAATATTATGGTGCTCGCACTTCGACCTTCTAGGAATTACTTAACTCGGATCGTAGCCGGTGAAAATATTGAAAAAGTGCTATCGTATGGGAATGATTTTTTAGGATTCAGTTTCAAGAAATTAGCTTATAAATTATTGCCTAAGCTGAATATGAAGATCGACTCCAGTAGGACAAATTCGATAACTTTGCCATATGCACCTTACGGTGGTTTAATGTTCAGATCCGGTGTTATCGATAAAATTGGTTATCCGGATGAAAGATTTTTTGTCTATGCTGATGATTTTGACTTTACAAGTCGCTTAGCCAAAATTGGAGGCGAGATTATCATTGAGCCGAGAGCTGTTGTGCATGACCTTGAATTGAGTTGGCAGTCGACCTCAGCAAATACAAGCAAATTGCCACTTGCATTGCGAGGGAGCCCGTTTCGAGTATATTATTCTACCAGGAATTTTATCTTCTTTCAAAAGCAGCGTTTAGTGAAATCCCAACTAGCATTCGCATTTAACGCCCTTATTTATATTTTATATCTATCTTTGAGAGCTGCTCTGTCTGGCAAATTTGCTGGTTTTGCCGTTTTTCTTAACGCTGTAATTGACGGATGGAGAGGAAATTTTGATAATTCAAAGTATCGCCCTTAGTAGTATGGTTCCAATAATAAAATTTTTGAGAAAGGCTTATAGGTATACCTACAAGTCTTTTTTTAGTAAGTACGATGTTATCATGGAACGGGAAGTAAAAGGTTGTTCAAATCTTCTAGACATAGGTTGTGGCAGTTTCTCACCGGTTCAAACCTTTAATAAAAAATTATATTGTGTGGGTATTGATGCATTTGCACCTAGTATAGAAAAAAGTAAGACCTTGGGTATACATAATGAGTATCATCAAATTGATGTGCTTGATGCCTTAGAAAAGTTTGGACCCAAATCATTTGATGTAGTTGTTGCACTTGATCTGATTGAACATCTCCGCAAGGAGGATGGATTGAAGTTGCTTGAAATGATGGATAAATTGGCAAGAAAAAAAATCTTCGTATATACACCAAATGGTTTTTTGCCTCAAGGTGATCGTGAAAATAATCCATGGCAAGTACATTATTCAGGTTGGTCTCCCGAAGAATTTGGCGCATTTGGATATGAGGTCTTGGGCGTAAATGGTATTAAATCTATGAGAGGCGAATTTGCTAAGCCAAAATTAAAGCCTTGGTTTTTTTGGGCTTTTATCAGCGATTTGACCGAGCCTTTTGTAAAATATAAGCCAAGTAAAGCATTTCAATTATTAGCAATAAAAAGATTAGATAAGTAATGTCGTTAAAGTCTGAGATTCTAGCCATCCGTAGCCTGATTTACAGAAGGCTGTATATGAGTAGAAAAAAAGAAAATCGTGTAGTGGATGACTTTCATTCGCTATTCTATGATTCTTTTTTATTTAATAAAACCTGGGGCGAATCAACATGGCTTGGAACTCATATAAAAAAGTGTCCTTTTGATACATGGATGTATCAGGAAATTTTGTATGAAGTCAAGCCTGATTTGATTATAGAATGTGGAACGTACAAAGGCGGTAGTGCCTATTACCTTGCAACACTCTGTGATCTAATTGGAAAAGGTAAAATACTTACGGTTGATATTATTGACCACGAAAATAAACCTCAGCATCCTCGAATTGAATACCTTACAGGTTCTGCTCTGGAGGAATCAATTGTGGAAAGATTCAAGTCTGCAGCGAAAGATGCTAATTCTGTTTTAGTCATACTCGATGATGATCATTCCAGAGATCATGTTTTTAATGAAATGAAAATCTATGCAGATTTGGTGACTGTTGGAAGTTATCTTTTAGTAGAAGATAGTAATGTTAATGGTCACCCTGTTTAGCCGGAACATGGCCCTGGACCATTTGAAGCAATCGATATGTTTTTAAAGAAAGATAATCGATTCGAAATTGAGAGATCTAAGGAGAAATATTATATCACATTTAACCCGAATGGTTATTTGAAAAGAATAAAATAAAAAACGCTCCATGAAATTCATGGAGCGTTTTTTCAAATGGTTTATGAGAAATTAATCTCGTATAATTAATTTACTTGTCTTATTTCCTCCATTAACATCGCAAACTACAAAATACATCCCTGCAGGCAATTCGTTAATATTGATGGTAAAGTATTGTAATCCGTGAACTTCGCTTGATAGCATTACTTTGCCTGAAATATCAAATATCTTGATATTGCCATTAGTTACTTCTCCCAGAGCAATAGTTACTTGATTTGTTGCAGGATTCGGATACAACCTTATCTCACCTTCATCTTGTGTGGAATTATTGATTGCAACCTCGCAAGCGGCATTCACCATATCTGTAGCGCCTTCATCTTTATAACGTTGCATGTATTCCTGATAGAATAAGTTTGCTACAGTGGCATCATGTATAACAATGGTGTTCTCGTCGTTGCGTGAGTTGGCACTGGTGCTCCAGTTGTGTGAGCCTGTCCATACCATTGGGTCTGACTGAGGACAATTTGGATCTATAATCAGATATTTATGGTGCAACAAATTGCTGCCGGAATATTTTTCAAAACGATCGCCCATAGCATCCTCACAAACATTAATTGCCGTGCTGTCATCAGCATTCGTTTCATCCCAAATACCACTGGCAAAAACACCGCGATCTAATACAGCATCTTCGATTGCGTAACTGATGCCAAAGCGAGTGAATGAATAAATTGCAAAATGCATATCATAATCAGCCGTACCAATACGCTCGATCATGCGTGTTTCAACTTCATCACTTGGCGAGAAATGCACTTCAACACGCTTTCCGCCTATCATAAATTCATGTGGCGTATTATTTGATTTGTCAGGACCAAATTTGCCTCCAAACATTTCATCAAATTCCAGTCGATAAGCTTTTGCTAAGCTCATATCCTGAATCGCAAGATAATTTTGCTTATCCATTTTAATTTGCTGATCTGTAAAGTTCATTGACCCTGTCAGCACCCAGGCGTCATCAGGATCAACTGAAATCCCATCAACAACAATGAACTTATTATGCATAATACCATATAATGCACCATCTGCATTTGTTGATCCATCTGGCGGTGATTTTTTCTTTTTCCCAACGCCAACATTTATCAAACCATAATTGAAATCATCAACGCCATTGTCGCAGATTACTCGCACATCAACACCGCGAGCATAAGCGTCGTTTATACTGTTGATGATATAGTTGACATTGTCAATATTGTAAATGGCTATGTCGAGTGAATATTTAGCATGATCGAGATACCAAATTACAGTGTCATCCATCGCACTATTTACAAAAGTGGCATTAGTCCCTGTTGAAACACTATTATCTACAGGATTATTGAACCATACCTTAATTTGTCCCGACGAATTACTTGCCGTCGCCATTGCCGTAATTGCAGAATACGAAGTATCATTACTTGCACTTACACTTGCAGCTTTTACATAGTAAACAGTTCCTGCTGTTAAGCCGGTGAGGTTTAATGCATGCGTTGTTACCATGGCAGCTGAGGATGCTGTAGATCCGAGCGACATCGTTGTGCCATAGTAAATAATGGTATTGCCTTCATACAATGTGTTGAAATTCACCGTAAAAGATGAGGTAGTAATATCTGTTTGAGTGAGTACTGAAGAAATTACCGGCGGATTGCCACCTGTTGAAATATCAGCGAGATCGCGAGGCAATAATTGATAACCTCCTGTTCCACCGGGTGCATATTGACTCATGATGCCTGTAATAAATACAGGCTCAGCCGGAATTGGCGTGCCATCGATATTGGTGGTAGTTACTACGCGAATCTGTGACGTGCCTGCAGCATCGGTAACATCATAATTTGTTCCACTTCCAGCGGTACTAAATGTTCCTGCATCAACAAAAGTGGCATTTGAAATACGCAATAGTTTGCCTTCATTGCCTTCTACCCATCCCGACAATGATGTAACATCAATAGGTGCAGGCAGCGGGTGGCCGGTGCTATTGATGGTTACACTGCTTGCAGGTGATATCTCCAGTAAGCTGTTATAGTTGAACAATGGGCCGGTAGCGGTAATACTGTCGCCTCTTTGAACACCGGTAACAAGGGTGGCGCTGTAGACGGCGATATTTCCGGTTGCGTCCTGTATATAACGGATGCTTCCCAGCTCAGGACCGTTGAGGGCAATGCCTTTAACGGTAACTGATGTGCCTACAGGTTGCAACCTTGCATCTGCAATGGTCATTTGTGCGAGGGATACGCTGATGGTCAAGGCGATCAGCGTGAGTGTGGATAGAAGTTTTCTCATATAAAAAAATAAAGCCGACAAAGATACCGAAATTGTAATCTCCCAAAGGGCGGGAAATGGTAACAATATGTGAAGGATTTCTTACTTTAACATTGGGTAGATCACCGGGTTGGATGGGGTGGCATCCATGCAGAATGGAGCTATCTGCAAATTCAACAGATAAATGCCGTCTGCAATGGCATCGGGCACGAATATCAGTTCGGTTATAGTGCAGTCAAGGCGCGGCGCCTCCGGATAGTGCCAAAAAGCCTTATGCGCAGCCAATGCACCCCCATCTTCCTCACGGTCGAGGGACGGGAGATCTATCAAAATGTGTTTTATCCCTGATTCCCTGAAAGACAATGCGGCCGTTGCCTCCAGGTAAGGCGGATTTGTTCCGCTGTATGCCTTGGTAGTTTTTGCCGACTCATTTGGCAATGTTCGAATTATCACGGCCTCAATATCTTTTTCCAGAATTGGGATGATGTTCTTCGACAACAAAACAGTATCTCCGTTTTCAATGATGTCGGGAGTAACACTGATAATCTGGGCAATAAAATGATGATTCTTTAATACACCTTGGATATTAACCGGCATATTGGAGATATGCGCAATACATTCAGTATGTGTGCCATTGCCATGAGGGTTCACTTGGACATTCATATAATTCACCGGACTGCCCTGATTGATGTCGCCGATGAAAGTGCCCATAACAACGGGTGTTACCTGAAACGGGGGTGCATAGTAGCAATTTACCTGTTCGCCTGTTGAATAGGGAATGGCGATGGATCTTGAATTTGAAAGATCGAATTGCCTTGCTCCATGCTGAAGTATCATTTTTATTGTTTTATAAATTGAGTCCTGTACAGATCGCCATTCAATTCAATTGTTAAAATATAGAAACCTGAAGGTAGCATGCGAATATCGATTTCATTTGCTGAATTTTCTAATCGAAGCGTTTTTCCGCTTAAATCCATCGCGTATATTTCTGCACGTACATCAATCTGAATTCCTGAAATCATGAGCGTATGTGATGCCGGACTTGGGTATACAGATAATACACTTTCAATATCCACTTCCGATTGCCTGCATGCTGCGCCATCAGTGGTAACGGTAAGTACGGGACTGCCATACACTGAGCCTCCGCAGAATGCACGAACTTTTACTTTATAGGTATGACAAGGCAGCATATCATCGAGATATCCAATAGGGGCGTAGACAGTTTTTGAAATGGTTGGTGATGGAGCCGGGCAATCAATGCATTTAGCGAATAATTTATAATAATCTGCATAGGTGTCACTCCACGTTGCCTGGAGTCCGAGTGAATCGGTATAAACATTTAATACTTCAACAGGGGCACATGGTAACGGTGTTGAACCATTTAATTCCCAAAACATCACATCCTTTATTGGTCCGACTTCACAATTTTCAGACAAGATATAATCCGTGTCACCATCTCTGTCCAGATCGCCATAAGTAAGTGCTTCATTTCCGCAAATCGGCACAATTGAATCCATTAATGTAAACGTAAAATCTGCATTTCCAAGTAAATTGATTACATGGTAATTTCCGGTTATTACCCATTTACCAAACATGTCAGGAAAGGAATCACCATTGATATCCCCAAGTCCAATAAGAATTGCACCGCCGGGAGGGTCATATGCTACAGATGTGGTGAAATTTTCAGAACCATCATTTTCATATTTCTTAATGATGTAGTCTGAAACACTGATGATATCCTTGTCGCCATCAAGATCCATATCCTCAATAAAAATTTTATTAAAGAAAATATCACCTGAATTTATTACGAGATGTCGCGTGTAACCGGCTACAATTTTTTCATACCAATAAACACGATTAGCAGTGCCTAATACAAAATCCATATCACCGTCATCATCAAGATCACCGGCACCGAAAGACTCCGGCGTGTTGATATTGTCAATGATATGACTGGTCACATTTCCATCACCGTCGTTTTCAAGCCATGTTACATCAAACATTACACCTCCAATACTTGGTGCTATCCTTAAAATGTCAGGATCTAGATCGCCATCAAGGTCTGAAACCGCAAAATTTCGATAGTACCCTGATAAATATGTCAATTCGTGAGGCACAAAATCTCCATCGCCATGATTTTCATAAAAATATAAGACCGTGCCATCAAGTTGGATAGGTGCCAGAATATCCATGTCGCCATCCATATCAAAATCAGTAGTGTGAATGTAATATCCATATTCAGTTGCGGCGATATCATGTTGCACGAATGGCGGTGTTCCCTCATTCTCCAACCATGCTAAAACGGTTGGGTTGCCATCTCTGGCTATATAACCTACCAGGTCCATATCGCCATCACTGTCGATATCGGCCATATCTCGGATATAAGGCCGATCAAGGTAGGCGGCGCCTAGGGCGTAAAGTGAACTGGTTGTGAAGGGCAGTTGAGCATGGGAATCCATTAAAATACCCAAAAACGCTATAAGGGGAATTATACGTTTCATAGAGAGATTTTACTCAAATATATTAAATTTTATAAAATGGATGCTAAGGGTAGAAATCAGTAACTTTGTCCCCCTTGTCACAATGCAGTCCGTAGCCTTATATACCTTGGGTTGTAAACTCAACTTTTCTGAATCGTCTACTTTGGGTAGGAAGATGCAGGATGCCGGTTATACAGTAAAAGGATTTCATGAGGCTGCCGATATTTATGTCATCAACACTTGTTCGGTTACCGATCATGCTGATAAAAAATGTAAAAAGGTAGTAAAACAAGCGCTACGTCAGTCACCTCAGGCGCGTATTGTCATAGTCGGATGTTATGCCCAACTCAAACCGCAGGAAATTGCCGAAATTCCGGGTGTTGACTTGGTATTAGGTGCGGCAGAAAAATTTAACCTGGTAGAGCATATTGCCGCATTACCCGAAAAGCAATCAAGCGGCAGCGGCGCAGTAATGGCAGGAAAAGTGGAAGACGTGGCCGGATTTCACGCTGCATGGTCGTTTGGCGATCGCACGCGTACTTTTTTGAAAGTACAAGATGGATGTGACTATTCGTGCTCATTTTGTACTATCCCATTAGCACGGGGTGCCAGCAGAAGCAATATCATCAGCAGGGTAGTGGAGCAGGCAAATACGATAGCGAATCAAGGTGTTTCGGAAGTGGTGCTGACAGGTGTGAATCTTGGCGATTTTGGGCTGCGTAACGCAACAGAAAACAACGAGTCGTTTTATGAGTTGATTTGTAGTTTGGAAGATACCAATATACAACGATTCAGAATTTCATCTATCGAACCGAATTTATTGCACGAACAGATTATTAAACAAGTATCGAATTCGAAAAAATTTGTTCCGCATTTTCATATTCCACTGCAAAGCGGGAGCAATAAAATTTTGCGATTGATGCGCAGAAGATATGTGCGTGAACTATATGCCGAACGCGTTGCCATGATCAAATCACTCATGCCTGATTGTTGCATTGGTGTTGATGTAATAACGGGTTTTCCCGGTGAAACACACGAAGATTTTATTGATACCTTTCAATTCCTTCAAACACTCGATATTAGTTATTTACATGTCTTTACCTACAGTGAACGTCCTAATACAGTAGCTATTGAATTACCTGATAGTGTGCCTCAACAAATTCGCGAAGAACGCACTGCACAGTTGCGCAATTTGAGTGAAAAAAAACGACGTGCATTCTATGAGCAACATCAACATACAACCCGACCTGTTTTGTTTGAAGAAGAGACCGACGGGCAGTGGATGTTTGGGTTTACAGACAACTATATTCGTGTTAAAACACAATATGATCCATTGCTGGTAAATGAAATAGTACATGTTGCACTTGGCGAAATTGACGCTGAAGGACACATGCAGGCAATAGCAATAGATCAAACTGAAAATAGTCATCAATTTCATCACCTTCAAGCTCCTGAATTATGATATTACTGCGTTCCTATGCCAACCTTGGTGAATTCTTTAATGCAGTGTTCGGAACCAATATGCGGTTGCCGGTTTTTAGCTTCGGATTCTTTGTGGGACTGGCGTTCATGGCAGCAGGCTATATCCTATACAGGGAACTCAGACGCAAGGAAAAGGCAGGGATTTTTCACGCTGAAAAGGTGAAAGTAATGGTTGGAGAACCGGCATCTGCTTTTGAGTTGATCAGCAATGCGGTGTTCGGATTTATCCTCGGATTTAAAATCGGAGGCATGATTTTTAATTGGCAAACATTTAATGATGATCCGCAAAGTTTTATGTTTAGTGGTGAAGGGAATATCCTGGTAGGATTGCTCGGCGCCGCTTTATTAGCATACAGTAAATACAGGGAAAAAAAGAAGGAACAATTACCTCAACCACAGGAAAAAACATTACTGCTATATCCATCTGCACGACTCGGTGATTTTGTGATGTTGGCTGCAATTTTTGGAATCCTTGGAGCGAAAATGTTTTCTAATTTTGAAGAAGAAAACGGCTGGTCTGAGTTTTTGCAAAATCCTTTTAAAAATTTCTTCAGCGGGCTGACTATTTACGGCGGACTTATTCTTGGTGCGGCTGCGATTATTTATTATGCAATTCGAAAAAAAATAAATGTTTTGCACCTTGGCGACGCTGTTGCTCCTGCATTAATTCTGGCTTACGGAATTGGTCGCATTGGATGTCAGGTTTCAGGTGATGGCGATTGGGGAATAATCAATTCGGCATATATCTCACAGGAAAATGGCACCCTTCGTGAAGCCGAAAAAGGTGAAATTGATTCTGTAATCCAAATACACGCTGCATACTACATTCGAGAATTTGATTCATTATCTAATGTGAAATCGGTTTATGTTAAAGCTCCCGGTTTTTTACCACGCAGCCTCGTAGCACAGAATTATGCCTATAATGTCAATAAAGAGGGCATGTACATTGCTAAATGTCAGGGCGACTATTGCGGACAACTTCCGGCATCTGTTTTTCCGACTCCGATATATGAAACGATTATGTCACTAATGATCTTCGGCATATTGTGGTGGCTCCGTCGCCGCGTAACCGTTCCGGGTATGATTTTGGCCATTTATGTCATTTTTGTTGGCATAGAAAGGTTTTTTATCGAAAAAATCAGGGTCAATAATGTGCTGGAGTTTGCCGGTATCAGGGCTACCCAGGCAACCTTCATTTCAATAATTTTCGTAATTTTCGGACTTGTTATGGCTTTGGTGCTCGTTCAAGTAGAGAAAAGACGTCGTCTGAGCCATTGACATCAAGCTCCTTCACTCACACACAGCATTTTGCCAGGTCATGATCCGGTAAAAATCATTGGCATGAGCTTATTTGTTCAAGCTTTTAGGTTGAATATTATTTTGTTTGTAAGTTTGATTGTATTTTAGTGTCACATTTAAATTAGTTTTTGATGAAAACTGTTCTACGCAACCTCCTCTGTGCGTTGTCGGTGTTGCCTTTCCTTACCCTCCCGCTCAACACCTATGCGCAATTGAATGTTGATGATACTTATACTGCCGAAGAGCTTGTTTCTACGCTTTTGGGTGAAGGTGTTACGGTGTCTGACATCACTATCGACTGCCCCGGCGGCGCTTACGGTTACTTTGATTGTGTTGATTGTAATGTAGGCATACCCAACGGTATCCTGCTTACCAGCGGAAGTGTCGGAAATGCAGTTGGACCAAACAACTCACCAAGCCAATCGAGCAGCCTCGGAATGCCCGGTGATCCTGATTTGGATATGATTCCGGGGGTGTTGGGAACTAATGACGCCTGCGTTCTGGAATTCGATTTCACCGCAACGTCAGATACCATTCGTTTCAACTATTCCTTTGGATCTGAAGAATACCTGGAATACGTTGGTTCTTTCAACGATGTATTTGCCTTCTATATCAGCGGTCCCGGTATTGCAGGAACTGATAATATGGCCTTGATTCCGGGCACGGCTACAACCGTGAGTATTAATAATGTGAACGATGCCGTGAACAGCGAATATTATAATATTAATGGCACCGGATTTAATGCTCCTTTTAACTCAGATGACTATTACATACAATACGATGGATTTACAACCGTTTTGGAAGCAAAACACGCTGTATTCCCTTGTGAAACATATCACCTGAAAATGGCCATTGCCGATGACTTAGATGATGCCCTAGACTCAGGTGTATTCATTGAAGCAGGCTCACTTACCAGCCCGGGTGTTACCGTAGAATATAATACTGATATCGAAGGTTACCCTTATATCATTGAAGGCTGTAATGAAGGTATGATCACTTTCAGCCTGTCATTTGCACCGGTTGATACCTTTACCGTAACATTGAACGTTGATGGAACTGCCCTGATGGGGAGTGATTATACCACTTTCAACAACGTGTTGGAATTCTTACCCGGCGATACCCTCATCGAAATACCTATTGTAGCTGAAGAAGATGGCATAGACGAAGGGGTTGAAACTATTATCATCACACTCGACCTGGGTTGCGTTGCAGGTGTTGGCGACAGTCTTGTAGTTCTGGTCTACGATGCCCTGCCATTGCTGGTTTCAGCCGATACATTGATCTGTCCGGGAACAGAAGCCACGCTGACAGCTTCCGGTGCCGACAGCTATTCATGGTCGCCTGCTGAAACAGTTACCGACCCGACTGAAGCTACTACTACGGTTTTCCCGGATGAGAATACCACTTATACCGTTACAGGAACACTGGCCTCATGTGTAAATACCGCTGAAACTACTGTAGAGATACAAGAACCGACAGCTGATGCAGGCGCGGATACTACTATATACTTAGGGGAATTTGCCAGCCTTGACGCTGATGGCGGGGTGGAGTACAGCTGGTCGCCTTCTACAGGTTTGAGTGAAACAGATATTGAAAACCCAACTGCTTCACCTGACTTTACCACAACGTATACAGTTACGGTTACTACAGCTATAGGATGTGAGTTTACCGATCAAGTGACGGTTACAGTAAGCTCTGATGCTATGGTAGGTGTTCCCACAGCGTTTTCACCAAATTCTGATGGTGTGAACGATGGATTTACCATTATTGTGAGAGGTCAGGTGGCTACCTGGTTATTGCAGGTTTACAACCGATGGGGGCAACTGGTTTTTGAAACCGATAATTATGCAGCAGCATGGAATGGCACTTTTGAGGGCTCAGAACAGCCTTTGGGAAGCTATGTATATGTGCTGAATTATAAGGATATGAATGGTGAAAGCTTTGTACAACAAGGTAATTTCACCCTGGTAAGATAATTTGAGTTCCAATTGATCGCTAACAAGCCAAAATGCTTGCAGATTAAGGACAATTTAGTATTTTTAACCCGTTGGGGTAGGGGGATGTAGGCATTAGTATACAGCCGATAACTCCAAAAACAAGCAAAAACTGATAACCAACATAACATTACTCTGAAAATTTTAAACAATAACCAATGATGAAGCTTTACAAAATCGCGTGTTTGGCAGCTTGCATGGCTGTGGGAGTGCTTCAGGCTCAGGACATTCACTTTTCACAATACAACGCCTCACCTCTGGCGTTGAACCCTGCCCTCACAGGTGTGAATAGTTGTGACTGGCGTATAGGTGCTACTTACCGCAACCAGTGGAACAGCGTTACTACTCCTTATGTGACCTATGAAGTGTTTGGCGACATGCCACTTATCAAAGATATCGGCGGCGCCAGCAAACTCGCCGGCGGTCTGCTTTTATACAACGACGTATCCGGCGATGGAGATTTAACCAACCTCTCTGCAATGGGTAACGTTTCTTTTGTATTGGGACTTGGTGGTCAAACAAATCATAACCTTTCTATTGGTGTTCAAGCAGGTTTGATGCATAAATCACTTGATTTTAATGCACTCAAATGGCCAAATCAGTGGGATGGTGATGAATTTAATACGGCAATTGATCCACTCGAAAATATCGGAGAAAATATCAGCAGATTTAATATGGGTGCGGGTATAGCCTACCATAATTCTGTTTCAAAAACATTCAACATCACCGGTGGTGTTGGTCTATTCAACTTGATTTCTCCTAAGGAAACATTCCTGCAAGATGAAGAAAACAAATTGGGTATGCGTATCTCCGGTCACCTGAAAGCTGGTATTACTATCGATGGAAAATATGGTATCATCCCATCAGTATTGTATCAGTCGCAGTCAGGTGCAAAAGAAATCATTGTTGGTAGTGATTTTGGATACTTCCTTAACAGTGCAAACTTCCCTGCAACATTCTTCCTCGGTGGAGCATATCGCCTCGACGATGCAGTGATCGCATCAGTAGGTATGGATTATAAAAACTTCCGCTTCGGCGCAAGCTACGATATCAATACTTCAACATTGCAAGATGCAAGCGGTGGTAAAGGCGGTTTCGAAATTTCATTGGTGTATACCGGTTGTATTTTACCTGTAATACCAAAAAATTATGTAATGCCTTGTCCGCGTTATTGATTATCAGCACAATTAATTTGATTACTACCTCCTTAAAGAGAAATAGCATATGAAAAAAATATTCGCAATTCTTACGATCGTATTGTTTGCATCAAAAGCATTTGCGCAACCTGTTGATCCGGATGTGGACGACATGAATGTTACCCGCAAATTGATGTATGGCGACGCGTTGATGTCGGCAGGAAGCTACTATAATGC
>JAIBBA010000065.1 GCA_019694895.1 Chitinophagales bacterium | reverse complement strand
TTTTCTAATGCCGCATTGAGTTCTTATCGCAAAAGTTCTGGTTTTGGAAATTGTTTCCCGCAATATTCCGTTCGAACAGAGCGATTTCATTATATCAGATATCAAACTAATAACGCAAACATCAGTGGTGCCGGAGTTTGTGATTACACTACACCCTATTATGTAGAGGAATTATATGATATCGGCAGCGACCGTCAAACGGATCCTAATGAATGGCATAATATCGCCGACGATCCAAATTACGCGCCGGTTATTGATTATATGGAAGAGTTCATACCCGGCGGTACCATGTACAACCAACGACCATTTACGGTGAATATTTATCAGGCTCCAATGCCTTGCTTGCTTGAATTTGATGATGTTCTACAAATGCGGGGCCTATTACTCAATGATAACGGAGAATTAATTGATTCTACATTAGGGAATTACACATTTACGTGGACAAATAATCTTACTGAAGAAATTCATATCGGCTATGAGTATAATTTCAGTCTGTCAAGTATTCCTTCCGATGTATTTGATGATGCCAAGGAGATATTTATTTATCTTACGGTTACAGAAACTATAACCGGTAGAACCATTGCATTTAAAACAAAACAAAATCAATTACATGGCGATGCCATTCCGCATTTAAGTTATGTGGTTAATATAGCAGATCATACAATTGCGGTTGATGATATCACATTGACAGGAAACTATCAAACCATTAATTGGGATTTCGGCGACAGCTATAAATCATCAGGTTTGATTCCCGGACCCCATACTTTCAATACAGCCGGCTACCATACAATTGATGTCACTATTGAATATGGCAACAAATGCTATCTCTCTGATACCAGGACATTTTATATTGACAGTGTGATATTTAAATCGACAGAGTTGTTTTCCGATATCAAAATATTCCCAAATCCGGCATCTGATGTGGTAATCGTGAGCTCAGATGATATTAATGGCAAAATCCAACTTCGAGTATTCAATGCTATGGGCGAACTTGTAATGTCTGTATCTTATAAAGATGCATTAGAATCCATTCAATTACAGGTAGATCATTTACCTGCAGGGGTTTATCTTTTACAAATGGAACGCAATGGCCATGTGAAGGAAGAAATGATAGAGGTATGTAGGAATTAGATACATTAATAAATTCCCGGGAGAGTTGTCTTACCGGGATGTAATGTTAAAAGGAAATGATAATTAGGATGGTTATGGCGTTTTTGTTATTTTTATAAAAAAAACGCATGCAAAAGTTCTACTCCTCAATCGCAATCGCATTCATTTGCCTGTCACTTCAATCGCTTAATGCTCAGGGCGTTTGCAATCCCGCCGGTAATGTGATCATTTATTCTAACTATGATGGGGGTAATATGACCATCAATATTGATGAGAATATTCCGGATCTGCACATTGGCATTTGTTCATATGAATCTATCAATGTAACATTTACAGGTGCCTATGTCGATAACATTACCGAAGTGCTGTATGCCGGTTACGACAATGATGGAACAACGAGCATTACGGGTGTTGATGCAGGAATTGCCGACATTTTATTGTATCCACCGGTAACTTTATTTGATGCCGATGGTTATCCATACATGATTTGCGCTTATGAATGCGACTCAACCTATGTTCCCGGAGGTTGTAATACTGTTGATCAGGCTGTAGACTATTTTATGACCACCTTTGGCGGCAGCATGCGGTATTCATATTTTCAATATGGTGTATTTACAGGAACGTATATGATGAGTGCCGGAGGAAATTGTTGTTTCGGCGCTTCATGCACCACATCAATAGATGCCGGTCAGGATGAAACTATTTGTTTGGGCGATTCAACTCAACTTGATGTACTTGGCGGATTGACATTTAATTGGAGCCCGGCAACAGGATTGAGCAACGCTGCCATACAAGATCCATTTGCCTCCCCTACAGAAACCACAACTTACGTGGTTACAGCAACTGATGCAGATGGTTGTGTGGGAATTGATTCAGTTACCGTGTTCGTACTTCCATTGCCTGTAGCGGATATTACAGTAACAGGCAATGTATTAACAGCTACCGGCGGCGTGAGTTATCAATGGTATCAGGATGGAGCATTAATTCCGGGTGCAACGGGCAGCAGCTTTGTAGTTACACTAGACGGCACCTATACAGTTCTTGTTACAGATGCAAGTGGCTGTTCTGCGATGAGTTCAGCAATCACCATGGATATCAATGCCATAGATGACCTGTCATATCATGCTTCGATAACTATTTATCCAAATCCCGCAAATGCTATAGTACAAATCAGTGCAAATATTGATATTTCTACTACCAACTATTTCGTTAGTGATGTGACCGGTAAAACAATCATCAGCGATAAATTACCTGCCAATGCAAGTATTTCGATTGAAAATTTACCTGAAGGTTTTTATACGCTAACCTTAACTAATGATAATATGCAATCATCAGTAAGCTTTATAGTAGCGCATTAAAAATTGATGATGTAGATAGTAGGATTTTTCCATCCGTTTTGGGTAACTATCAACGGAGTCTGCATTATGGCTCCTTACTCAAAGCGCCGATGCACGCCTCTCTTATTTCCCATAATCTTTCGATACTGAAATCGGGAGCGTGGTTGATTGCCCATTGCTCTAATATCCTTTTATGAATCGAATCTTTCATCAGAAACAGGTTTATGGGATCAACATGAGTTTCATATAATAACGTATCCTGAAATGGAATTGTAAACTTGTCAGAAGTGAAATCACATCGCATATCGTTTATTACTAAGTAACAATGTGCTTCAGGAATAGCATTTAGCTGAGCTACATGCAAAACAGGTGCAATTGCAGGTGTGTTGTTAGCGTGCATTTCAAAAACGCCTATTCGCAATTGAATATCTTTCCAGCCGGCATTTATTTTATTTGATTCTTGTTGTGCCTGTTCCAAAGCCAAAGCGGCAAGGAATCTATGTTTTGTGCTACACGTTCCACATCCGTCAATTAACACTCCGGTTACTTGATCACGATGAAAATTTCGGCGATAAGGCAATTTTGCAATATACGAACAAGCCTCATCGAAGGTGTTTAATTTCAGCTCAATACATGCTTTTCCCAATTGACCTGTTGGAGAAATGCAGAGCACCTCAGTAGAATTAGCATTATTCATCAGCAACAAAGGCCAGCGATTTTCCGTCCTGAGAAAGAGCCATTCGGTATATATTTTTCCCCGTCAATGTTGGAATATCACATCCTTTCACCCATCCTGCCGATGGATTTTCAGTATCATAAACCCATATCGCATTTCCACGTGGCATCAATAATTTTTTATCGGATGTCCATACATAATCTTCGCTGATTGAAGGCACTTCTGTAATTACGGAAAATTCGCGGGTGATATAATTGTATGCCCTGATGGTGAATGTCTGTTCCGAATCTTTTGTCAGGTAGGTAATTTGATATGTTCCTGGTAGGACTTTAATGCATCTGCCGATATTATGTGCAATTGTTCTTCCGCCATTCGCTTTTTTATTTACAAGCATCAGCGAAGGGGTGTCTGTTACCATAAAACAAGGAATAATGTTCTCATTTACCGGCCAATAATATCCCACACTGTCAACGCCTTCAACATACAATTTCGCCTTGCCGTCTTTGATGCGTATTTGCCACAAACGCTGCGTTGAGTCCTTTTCGACTCTCACTGTAGTGAATGATTTTTCATCGGCTGTCAACAACGGAGAATATTCACTTTCAACGGTATTGGTAAGCTGTTCAGTAAGTTTCGAGTCAATATGATACCGATAAATATCTGCCTGTTTTTCATCTCGAATAGAAGTATATAAAATGGTGTTGCCATCTGATGAAAATGATGGCTGATTATCGTAACCAACGCGTTGTGTAATATTGGTAAGACCTGTTAACTGCATACCACTTGCCGACATTGAAATATGCGCATAATAAATATCAACCGCCGGCAATTGAGCGATTAAAGTACTTGAGAGTAGACAGCAAAAAATCAAGGAGACAGTTACACGTTGCATATGCAATATTTGCAACAAATGTAACAAACCTAAATCGAGGAAACCGGTATTATTTTTCGGCGGTATATGAAAACGCTGTTAGTTCTCCTGCCGGATCAAAGGCCTGAGCCCACTTACGGATGCCGTTTTCATAACAGATCTTGTAAGTGAGATTTCCCTCAGCATTATAAATCCGCCACTTACCTGTTTTTACACCCTTGTCATAATATGCTCTAGCCGTAATAGTGCCTTCAGGAGAATAAGAGATCCATTCGCCCGTCTTCAAGCAGTCTTCCAATAAACCCGTTTGCTGCCTGTTGCCATTAGCATAGTAATAAGTCACTTCCTGCAACTCACCCGGCAGTTGGTTCAGTTCAAATTGAGTTGCCGAGCCGGCAGCAGAGGTTGACATGGACACAGATAAAACAGCGATTAGAAACAGGTGCATATATGAAAAATTATCCTTCAAAATTACAGCAACCATGGGCATTTGCAGCAATTTGTTCATATTAAATTTACATTCCCTTCGCTTTGAGATAACATACGCTTAACATTGAAATTTACAGATTGATTATCTTTGGAGAAATTTTTGTGAAATGGCTTACGAATTGACAGGCAAAGTGTTGGAGATATTTCCTACCCAAGAGGTTTCAGCTACTTTTAAAAAGCGCGAATTTGTTATTGAAAAATCTGAATCGAGCGGTGATCGCACCTTTACCGATTTTATTAAATTTCAATTGATTCAGGATCGATGTGCATTGGCCGATAATTTCAAAATTGGCGATGAAGTGAAAGTAACGTTCAACATCAAGGGTTCTAAATGGGAAAAAGAAGGTCGTACCAATTATTTCACCAACCTCGATGTATGGCGTATGGAGCGCGTGAGTGGAAACAATCAGGCTCCGGCATCTCAGGATACTTATCAGGAACCTGCACCGCTTCCTGAAGTTGAAGATGATCTGCCATTTTAATTGACCGTATGACACTTCCAGTGAAGCTTTCGCCACACCGGAAGAAACGTTATCTACGTTTATTTACTGCACTGCGAAAACGCAAATCTGCAGCTGATGATGTATTGGCAGAAAATGCCCATGAAGCAATATTTGCTGCTACTAACTGTCTTGATTGCGCCAATTGCTGCAAAACGCATCCACCTCTGCTTGAAGGACCTGATATTAAACGCATTGCCAAACATTTGCATCTATCAGAGGCATCGTTTATGAGTAATTATTTGTTGCTGGATGAGGACGGCGACTGGGTATTTCATACTGTCCCCTGCCCTTTTCTGGAGTCAGATAATAAATGTCGAATTTACGACCATCGCCCGAAAGCTTGTCGCGAATATCCGCATACCAACAGAAAGAAATTGTATCAAATCAGTGATCTGACCTTAACAAATGCAGAAATCTGCCCTGCAGTTGCCCCGATTTTGGATAAATTGGCAGCAGAATTACATATTCCATGAGGATAGTTGGCTACATTGAACACCCGGTATTGAAAATCAGCGTATTTAGCTGGAGTGAGAAGTATATCGTAAAGATCGAAGCCGGCTTATTCGAACAGTCCTATAAATTCCGACAGGCCGATTTCGAACAATGGGAAGATCTTAAAGCATTCTTCGACGCCGATATGATATCAGACATCATGACCACCTTCAAGAAAATGTCGGCCGATGCTTCCGCATCTGCAAAACGCCTTAGCAGCAGCGGTAAAGCCTGATCCTAGCCGTTATTATTATTATCGAAAACTGAATCGAGTAGCTTATCTACGGCGCTGAAAGGGTGCTGATATACCTTTTGATAATATTCAACCGCCATGCGATCGCTATCGAAATAAGGATATACATCGTGCATGCTCTTCTTAACGATATTCAACCATTTTTCAGGGTTATCGTAATACATTGGCACAACCTCATTCTCCAGCACCGACATCAGGTTCTCATAATCGAAATTGTCGATGTCTACGTTTTCCATTGTGTAATGGTCGGCAGGCGGCAGGATAAAGCAATTTTCACCATGATGAGCAAATTCCGGAATCCAGCCATCCATGATACTCACGTTGACTGCTCCGTTCATTGCTGCTGTCATGCCGGATGTTCCAGAAGCTTCCCTTGGGCGACGAGGTGTATTCAACCACACATCAGCACCGCGTTTCAACAGATAACTCAACTCTATTTCATAACCGGTTAGCACCGCCAGGTTAGGGCGATCCATGGTAAATGAGATGATATCATTAAAGGTGTTGATGGCACCGTGATCGAAGGGATAAGGCTTTCCTGCCCAAACCACTTGAACGGGATATTTCGGATTATTGAGGAAATTGAGAAAGCGTTCTTTGTTGCGCATCAACAGGTTTGCACGTTTGTATTCGGCGAATCGGCGCGACCAAACGATAGTAAACACATTCGGGTCGAAGATTTTGCCGGTTTGGTTGGCAACAACCTCGAAGAGTTCGCGTTTAAGCTCTTTTTTGATAACGCGCAGTCCCATGTCATCGCGATTGATATACGCCTGATTGAGTTCACGGTCGGCCCAGAATTTCTTCTGCTGTGCATTGGTGATATGCGTAATCTGACAGATACCGGGATAATCGCGCCACATTTCGCGACTTACTTCGCCGTGGAGTTTGCTCACGCCGTTAGCAATTTTGCTCATATAGAGGGCTGATGGCGTATATCCGAGCATGTCGCCTTCCGTTTTCGTAATATGGCGGATGATATCAAGAGGCACACCGCTGAAAAATCCCATGCGCTCCATATCGTTGATATTATGCTCCTCATTTCCGGCCTTTTCAGGGGTATGTGTGGTGAAAACAACATGCTTACGCACTTCATCAACATCCTTCCACTTACTAAACAGATAGAAAGTCATCGCCAGCGCGTGGCCTTCATTCATATGGTAGATGTCTGCACCACCAAGCAATTCAACTACTTTGGCGCCGCCGATACCCAGAATCATGTTCTGAGCAATGCGAATCTCGTGATCGCGGTCGTAGAGGCGGTGAGTATACTGACGCACTTCCTCGTCGTTTTCAGGGAAATCGGTGCTAAGTAAGAAAAGCGGTGCTGAATTGAATACTTCAGGTGCCAGGTAATACACTTTCACCATCACATCCTTGCCATTGATAGGCATGGTGAAGGCAATATCAGTCTGTTTAAGGTAGGTGTAAAGCTTCTTCTGGAACTGAACAGCCATAAATCCATGATCATCGCGCACCTGATCATAGTAACCATATCGCCACAAAATACCTATTCCGAAGAGGTTCTGGCGCAATTCATATGCACTGCGCATGTGCGATCCCGCAAGGTAGCCAAGGCCGCCGCTGTATATTTTGAGTGCCTGGTGAACACCAAATTCCATGCAGAAATAAGCAGTTCGTTGCTTGAAGGCCGGATTTGGTTCATAAGGCAGTTGCCAATTGCTGTAGTTAATCATCGTTCGTTCTCGTTGTCAGGTGCGAATATATAGAAAACGTAGATTTTGCAATTTGAGCTAATGTGGATTCGTGAATCGTGACTCGTGAATCGTGAATCGTGAATCGTGAATGGTGAATGGTGAATGGTGAGTGGTGAATTTCTTTGCGGCTTTGCCTCTTCGCTGTCTTTGCGCGAAACCCGCCTCACCCCCCGCCCCACACCTCCTTTCGTCGGAGCGGCAAGCTCTCCATCTCCTACCGTCGATAGAGAGGAACCTGATTGCGCTTCGGAATTAAACTATTGCAAAGCAATATAATTGCATTTCCTATTAACGCGCCAGCGTTAAAAGCCCCCAAATTTGCTAACTTGCTAATTCTCGCCTCACCCCCCGCCCTCTCCATCTCCTACCGTCGATAGAGAGGGACCTGATTCCGCTTCGGAATTAAACTATTGCAAAGCAATATAATTGCATTTCCTATTAACGCGCCGGCGTTAAAAGCACCCACACTTGCTAACTTGCTAACTCTCGCCTCACCCCCCGCCCTCTCCATCTCCTACCGTCGATAGAGAGGGAGCTGATTCCGCTTCGGAATTAAAATATTGCAAAGCAATATAATCGCATTCCCTATTAACGCGCCGGCGTTAAAAGCACCCACACTTGCTAACTTGCTAACCTTCAAACTTGCTCACTAATACGAGCGTCTTCATGCAACCCCCCCCCATCGGCTAATTGGCTAATCTGCTAATTGGCTAATTAGCTAATTAGCTAATCACCTCATCCCTTCTTCCCCTTCCTATGTTCCTTCTTAAACCCGCCGTCTTTTTTGAAACCGGAGCCATGCTCTTTTCGGGGCATTTCACGGGACGAACCCTTGTGTGAACGGCGTTTTTCACTGAAGCTTTCTTCTTTATCGTTGCGGATCTCAAGTCTTACACGGCGACCACGATAAATAAATCCGTTGAAAGCCTGAATAATGGTTTGAGATGCATTAGCAGGGACTTCAATGAATGAATATGCACCTTTCAGGCGGATATCACCAATTTGGTGGGCTTTGAGCTTGCCAACCTGACAAATCATAACCAACAAGTCTTTCGGGCCGATATGATCCATTTTACCCAGGTTGATAAACAACAAGTCCATATTGCCCTTGCGAGCAGCCTGATCGCGGGTTTCGCGGCGTTCGTAAACGTTCAGGTCTTCAGCAAAGCGGTAATAATCAAGGAAACGGTTGAATTCTAGACTGGCAAACCGCATCATGATTTCATCGCGGTCCATTCCCGCAAACTCACGCTCCATCACCGGCATGAATCTGGCTATTGCTGCTGAGTCTACCTTAACTTCGTTTACCCTGTGCAACAGGTTTAGGAGCTGTTTTTCGCAGATAGCCATGCCGTCTGGCACCATCATCTTCTTAAAGTCGATTTTCAGGGTGCGTTCAAGTTGCTTTATGCGATAGAGGTCTTTAGAAGTAACCAACACGCAAGAAACCCCTGTTTTCCCGGCCCTTGCCGTTCTTCCGGCACGATGAGTGTAATATGCCATATCGTCGGGGAGATGCAGGTGCAGCACGTGTGTCAGATTATCCACATCAATACCTCTGGCAGCAACATCCGTAGCTATGAGCACCTGAAGTGTCTTTTCACGGAAGGCGTTCATCACCTTATCGCGTTGCATTTGGGTAAGGTCGCCATGCAAAGAATCGGCATTATAACCGTCCTTGATAAGGCGTTCGGCCATGTCTTGCGTTTCTGCTTTCGTGCGACAAAAAATGATTCCGTAAATGTCGGGATGAAAATCGAGGATGCGTTTTAAGGCAGGATATTTATTCCTCGCCTCGACCATATAATATTGATGCTCAATGTTTTCATTAGTCTTATTTCCACCACCGGATGAGATCTCTACCGGATTGCTCATGTATTTCTTGATGATCTGGCGGATCTCTGTAGGCATGGTTGCAGAGAACAACCAGGTCTGCTTGTCTTCGGGAGTTTCGGCAAGAATGGTATCAATATCTTCCATGAAACCCATATTCAACATCTCATCAGCCTCATCAAGCACTACAACTTGCACATCGCTGAGGTTGAGCGCCTTGCGGGTGATGAGGTCGATCAATCGGCCTGGAGTTGCCACTACCACCTGCACACCGCGTCGAATCTGCTCGATTTGTGTTCTGATACTTGCGCCGCCATACACTGCAACAGTCTGAAAACCTTTGGTTGTTTTAGAGAAGTTGCGCAGGTCGTTTTCAATCTGCACACACAATTCGCGTGTAGGTGCCAAAATGAGCGCCAACGGAATGCGGGCGGTAACATCTATCATTTCTACCAATGGTAATCCAAAGGCAGCAGTTTTACCTGTGCCAGTTTGTGCCAGGGCGATAAGGTCTGTTGGTTCATTTAACACGGCGGGGATCACCTGTGCCTGTATGGGAGTAGGTTCGGTAAATCCCAATACCTCTATCCCTTCCACAATGCGTGATGAAAGGCCTAATTCGGCAAATTTATTCATATAATTTCTTGTAATTCAAATATTTATATACTGTTATCTACTACACCACATTATGCCTGTTCAAAGCGCTCGTGGGGCTAATTTTGAAAAATACCGTGAGCAGATACAAGGAGGAATGCGCTGCAAAGATACTGAAAATAGCGCTGTTTCAGCTATTCGCCAAGTTGTGGAAGGAAAGTGCGTAAAACGGCGTAAACAACAAGCAGGAAACCCTTACCTTTAAGGCTTATTCTAATCTACATTATGCGTAAGTTTATTTTACTCCTTATCGTGCTGGGTTTTGTTGGCTTTCAGGCTCAGGCACAAGTAAATCGTTGCGGGGTTATGGAACACGAAGCAGTGTTACAGGCTAAATACCCTGATTATGCGACAAAACAGGCTGCCAGAGAACAGATGACCCAAAAGATCATCCAGAAGATGCAGGCTAATGGCAAAATGGAAGGTGGTGCTACTATAGTGACCATTCCGGTGGTATTTCATGTTGTTTACAAAACTGCCGCTCAGAACATTCCGGATGCACGACTTTTGGAACAAATTGACATTCTAAATGAGGATTTCCGTCGCTTAAATGATGATGCAGCCAATACACCGGCAGCCTTTACAGGAGTCGCTGCCGATTTTGAAATTGAATTTTGCCTCGCTTCCATAGATCCAAATGGCAATCCCACCACGGGAATAAACAGGATTGAAACTACTGTGTCTTCATTCGGCACAGACGATAATGTGAAGTTTGCTGCTGATGGTGGAGCAAATGCATGGCCTGCCGACAGCTATTTGAACTTCTGGGTGTGCAACCTTGGTGCTTCGTTGTTGGGTTATGCACAATTTCCGGGAGGACCGGCCAACACTGATGGTGTGGTAATACATTACAATCACGTTGGAAACAATGCTGCGGGTTATCCATACCATTTAGGTCGCACCGCTACTCACGAAATTGGCCACTGGCTTGACCTTCGCCATATCTGGGGTGATGATACAAACTGCGCTGGATCTGATCTTTGCGGTGATACGCCAAATCAAAAGGTAGAAACTTACGGTTGTCCGGGTTACCCTAAAACCGATGCTTGTTCTGCTACTTCACCCGGCATCATGTTCATGAACTACATGGACTATACAGATGATGATTGTATGAATATGTTCACTGAAGACCAAAAATCACGCGCCCGCGCATTATTTGAACCGGGTGGCGATCGCTACGGATTGCTGTTTTCAGAAGGTTGTGGCTTGCAGCCATTCGATGCACAGGCCATTTCTTCGCTTCCGGGCGGAACCGTTTGTAACTTATCATTTACGCCTGCAGTCGAAATTAAGAACCATGGCACAGAAACACTCACATCAATAGATATCATTTATAGCGTTGACGGCGGTGCTACCTCAACATTCGGCTGGACAGGATCCATCGTAACCAATGCTACTGAATTGGTGTATTTGCCTTCGTTAACCACTACTGAGGGCGAACATACCCTTGAGGTAACGCTTGAAAATCCAAACGGCAATACTGATGCTGACGCCAGTGATAATATTACCTCTACGGATTTCCTGGTTAACCTGGGATCTTCCATGTTACCTATGGTGCAGGGATTTGAAGCATCAGGCTTCCCTTATACCGACTATACCCTTTACAACCCCGACGGTGGTGAAGGATGGGAAAGAACGAATTTCGGCGCCAGTATTGGCACATATTCCATATTCCTGAACCACTTCAATAACTCCAATTTTGGTGATATCGATGAGTTTGTACTTCCGGCTTACGATATGAGCGATTTGGATGAAGTGCATTTCACCTTTGACGTAGCCTATGCGCTGTATACAGCCAGCGGCGTATACTCCGACACCCTGGAGGTATTAGTAAGCGACGACTGCGGCGATTCTTGGACTACACTTTATAAGAAAGCCAATCCTGATTTGCAAACAGCACCACCTCATACCATAACATTCAAACCGGAGGATGACGAGTGGCGTCAGGAATCAATTGACCTGAGTGCATATCTCGGTCAGCCTCAGGTGTTTGTGAAATTCCGCACTATCACAAATTACGAGAATAACTTGTACGTGGATAATATCAATATCAATGATGGCACGTTACCTCAGGCTATTGACGATTTGGCCAACGATTTCGCTTTGAGTCTCTTCCCAAATCCAACGTCAAACAATATAACGGTGCGTTTCAACACCCCGATTGCAGGGGCTTACAGCGTGATTGTGTACAATGTTACGGGAGCTTTGGTTTATACATCAAACACAAATGCTTCTAACGGTGTAAACCTGATCAGCGTTCCTGCCGAAGGTCTTGGAGCAGGCTTGTACCATGTGCAGGTAAGCAATGGCGTCCTCGTTTCAGGTGATTATTTCATAAAAGAATAAGCAAACCTTAACCAATTTATAGAAGGCCTCCGATCGGGGGCCTTTTTTATTGATTGAGGATGGAGACTTCCTTCTCAACGCCTACAACCAGAATGAATCTGTCATTTTGGAAGTAGTGCATCAGGTAATCAGCAACCAGTCCGTTTTTCATAAGCATTCCATCAATATCGCCCCTTTGTTGCAGTATGAAAGGCTTGATGTACATATCGTCCTTGAATTCCAGTTTCCGCTTACCATAGATCTTATAAATCACTTCCTTGGCGCCCCAATAAACCATGAGAAGCTCTCTCTTATCGCCGGTATTGATCTGTTCCAGCTCGGTTGGCGATAAGAATTTGTTTTGGATGGGTGAAATGTCGCGCTCGGGCGTTTCAATATCGATGCCAACACCACACTCCCTCGACACCATAGCTGCGGCATAGGTATCGCAGTGACTGATACTCACTTTTACGATATCGTTGGCAACGTAAGGTTTACCGTGTTCATCGAAAAGTAGTTCAACAAAGGCGGAGGTATTCAACAGAAGCTTAAGCAGATAGCGGCTTGCAAGCCAGGTAATACGGCGCTTTGGGTGGTTGATGCGGTTGAGATAGTTTTGTTCCCATTCGCTGAGTATGAGGCCCTTTAAGTAGAATTCAGGCTCCTCCTCTATCTTCCAGACAGCATATTCGGCCAGATGCTGATAATGTTCCCGCAAAATAAGTGCCATGCTAAACTATTCACAGGCGAAATTAGGCTAATTAAACCTCGGCAGACAAAAAATATTTGCACATGCATGCAACCCGCAGTATCTTCGGGATGCAAAACCACACCATGTTTAAATTTTTCCAGTTTGTTCGCGCCGAGCAGGAATTCCTGCATATAGAGGTTCCCAAGCACCTGAAAGGCAAGCTGGTAGAGATTATTCTGCAAGAAAAAGCCCCCGATCCCGACACCCAACTCGCCCCCGACGAAGAACAGCAAATGGCGCAAAAAGAAGCAGAACTCAAAATGCTTGACGATATGCGCAATCAGTTGAATGTTTGGGATACGTGAGGTGATGAGTTGATTAGCCAATTAGCAGATTAGCCAATTAGCCGATGGGGGGGTGCTTGCATGAAGACGCTCGCATTAGTGAGCAAGTTTGAGGGTTAGCAAGTTAGCAAGTGTAGTTAATTAGCAAATTAGCAAGTTAGCAAGTGTGTGGGTGCTTTTAACGCTGGCGCGTTAATAGGGAATGCAAATATATTGCTTTGCAATATTTTAATTCCGAAGCGCAATCAGCTCCCTCTCTATCGACGGTAGGAGATGGAGAGGGCGGGGGGTGAGGCGAGAATTAGCAGATTAGCAAATGTAGGGGCTTTTAACGCTGACGCGTTAATAGGGAATGCAAATATATTGCTTTGCAATATTTTGATTCCGAAGCGCAATCAGCTCCCTCTCTATCGACGGTAGGAGATGGAGAGGGCGGGGGGTGAGGCGAGAATTAGCAGATTAGCAAATGTAGGGGCTTTTAATGCTGGCGCATTAATAGTGAATGCAATTATTTTGTTTAATAAAATTTAATTCCGAAGCGCAATCAGCTCCCTCTCTATCGACGGTAGGAGATGGTGAGCTTGCCGCTCCTACGAAAGGATGTGTGGGGCGGGGGGTGAGGCGGGTTGGTTTCGCGCAAAGACAGCAAGGAGGCTAAGGCGCAAAAGTCTAGATACTAGATACTTGATTCTAGATACTGAAAGAGGGTTAGCAAGTTAGCAGGTGTGAGGGTGCTTTTAACGCTGGCGCGTTAATAGGGAATGCAAATATATTGCTTTGCAATATTTTAATTCCGAAGCGCAGTCAGCTCCCTCTCTATCGACGGTAGGAGATGGAGAGTGCGGGGGGTGAGGCGGGTTTCGCGCAAAGACGCCAAGTTGCAAAGCCGCAAAGAAATTCACCATTCACAGCTCACCACTCACCACTCACCCACTGACCCACTCACCCACTCACCAATTCCCACATGGAGCGCAGCGACATCCCGCCTTAGCGGGATTCCCTCTTTTCCCTTTTCTTTGCGTTTGATTTAGAAATATGTTGATGCCTTCTGATATTGTTGTAGAGAAGAAATTTCATTTTACCGGTCACACTGCCGGGGTGTTTGCTTTGGAGGGCGGATTGAAGCCTGATACGGTTCTGAGCGGTGGAGGCGATGGCGTGATAGCGGAGTGGAAACTGGACGGCAATCGTGATGCTGTAGGCTTGGCGAGGGTTCCGGGGAATATCTTTGCCCTATTGCTCATGTCTGATAAAGGGCTGGTGATGGCCGGCGACCTCTATGGTGGTGTGTATGTTATAGACACTGCAACCCGGCAAGAAGTTAACCGATTTTCTTGGGATGGCGCTGCGGTTTATGCATTTCTGCGACTTGATGATGACCGCGTGGCGATTGGCTCAGGTACGGGTAATCTCATCATTCGAAATATCAATTCGCATACAACGGAACAAGTGATTAATATTGGTCAGGAGGCCATTCGTTCGCTGGTTAAACACCCTACCCTTCCACAAATCGCCTTGGGATGCAGCGATAATTGTGTACACATTTTGGATGCAGATACATTGAAGACAATTACCGTACTGCATGGACATGTAAACTCTGTCTTCTCAGTGCAATATCACCCAAACGGAAAACACCTGCTATCGGGCGCTCGCGATGCACAGATCAGAATATGGGATGTGGTGGATGGCTATAGCTGCCTGCAAACCCTTCCGGCACATATGTTTACCGTGAATGATATCAAATTTCATCCTGATGGTCATTTGTTTGCTTCCGCTGGTCGCGATAAGCATGTGAAGATCTGGGATGCGAAAACTTATGCTTTACTGAAAGTGATCGACAAAGAAAAATATGATGGACATATCAACTCCGTGAATAAATTGTTTTGGAGCAAGTGGCAGAACACCCTAATTTCGTGCGGCGATGATAGAACGGTGATGGGATGGGGGTTAATTAGCTAATTAGCCAATTAGCAGATTAGCCGATTAGCCGATTGAATGCAGGGGGGTGGAAGTGTGGGAATGTGAGAATCCCGCTGAGGCGGGATGTCGCTGCGCTCCATGTGGGAATGCGTGCCTCGCTGCAGGCGGGTGTGAATGTCCCGCTAGGGCGGGAGGTCGCTGCGCTCCATGTGCAGGTGCGGAAGTTAATTTGGAGTATAGTCAACCCACAGGCTCACGAGTCACCACTCACGAATCACGATTCACGATTCACGAGTCACGAGTCACGAAAGAAGAATTAAATAATGAAACAACAATGATACTTACTGACAAAGAGATCCAGAGTGCAATTGCTAAGGGCGATATTTTGATTGAGCCATATAGGGCTGATTGCTTGGGCACGAATTCGTATGATGTGCATTTGGGCAGGTACCTTGCCGTTTACAAAAATCACATCCTCGACGCGAAAAAACACAATGAGATTGATGAGATCATCATTCCGGATGAAGGCTTTGTTATTCATCCGGGCATCCTATATCTCGGAGTAACAGAAGAGTATACTGAAACACATGCGCATGTTCCATTTTTGGAAGGGAAATCGAGTGTTGGCCGATTAGGTATCGACATCCACGCTACTGCGGGTAAAGGAGATGTTGGTTTCTGCAACACCTGGACTCTCGAGATCTCATGCGCACAACCTGTTCGCATTTACGCAGGTATGCCAATCGGACAATTGAT
>JAIBBA010000008.1 GCA_019694895.1 Chitinophagales bacterium | reverse complement strand
TATCAGTTTGGGATGTTGACGGAAAGCACTATTTCGACTTCCTATCAGCTTATTCAGCTGTAAATCAAGGCCACTGCCATCCACGCATCATTGCAGCCATGACTGAGCAGGCGAAGAAGTTGACATTGACCAGCAGAGCCTTTCATAATAATTTACTTGGCCCGTTTGAGGCTTATATGACTGAATTATTCGGCTATGACAAGCTGTTGCCAATGAATTCAGGAGCAGAAGCGGTTGAAACTGCCTTAAAGCTTTGTCGTCGCTGGGGCTATGAGGTGAAAGGTATTGCAGAAGGAAAGGCAAAAATTCTCGTTTGCGAGGGTAATTTCCACGGAAGAACTACAGGCATTATATCATTCAGCAATGATCCGGACTCAACGGGAGGTTTTGGCCCTTATATGCCTGGTTATCAGATCATTCCATACAATAACTTGTCGGCACTCGCTGAAGCACTGCGCGATCCGGATGTTGCAGGATTTCTGGTAGAGCCAATTCAGGGAGAGGCCGGTGTGTATGTTCCGGATCAAGGTTATTTGTCAGGCGCTTATGCCATGTGCAAGGACGCAAATGTGTTGTTTATAGGCGATGAAATCCAGACCGGACTTGCCAGAACAGGAAAAATGCTCGCCTGCGATCATGAAGATGTTCGTCCGGATATCCTCATTCTGGGCAAAGCCCTCAGTGGTGGAACCATGCCCGTAAGTGCTGTTTTGGCGGATGATGAAATCATGTTGACGATACAACCAGGTCAGCATGGATCAACGTTCGGAGGAAATCCCCTTGCATGTGCTGTTGCCATGACTGCTATGCAAGTGCTTGTTGAAGAGAAACTTGCGGAAAATGCCGAAGTAATGGGTGCTATGTTACGCGAAGCGCTTAGTGGAATGAATTCCGATTATATCAAAGTTGTAAGAGGAAAAGGTTTATTGAATGCCATTGTGGTGAATGATAATTACAACAACAAATCAGCATGGGATTTTTGCCTGGCCTTAATGGAAAACGGATTGTTGGCTAAACCAACACATGGCGATAAAATTCGATTCGCTCCTCCATTGGTAAT
This sequence comes from Chitinophagales bacterium, assembly GCA_019694895.1. Classification (GTDB taxonomy): domain Bacteria; phylum Bacteroidota; class Bacteroidia; order Chitinophagales; family BACL12; genus UBA7236. The sequence continues at coordinate 48,141 of JAIBBA010000008.1, read as the reverse complement.
TACCAAAGAGGAAATGCAAACTTGTATCGAGATCATTCGAAAAACAGTAAATGAGTTCTAGTTCAGAGGGACCTCTACTACACCGTTTTTCGTTTGAAACCGCATGATACCTGATAAATTACCGGATGTGATAGTACCGGAAAACACGAATTTTTCTATCACCGGCATTTTACCCTCTGCTTTATCGGGAATAAAATCAATGGTAAAAGAATATCCGTTGTTGGTACTTGACGACGTATATTTTGTAAACGTATGTGGTTTATAAGTCTGCGCTGCTGCTGTTTTCCCCATAAAATCAAGGTCAGCTTCTTTAAAACCAATTTGTTTGATTTCCTGGGCAGTATTAATGCCTACATTGAATGTGAGGATGAATGAAAAATCTTTCACACATAATTCATCACTCATGCAATTGTCCGGAATATTAACGAAATAATCGCGTGTGGTGTAAAGCAATTTGGGATTGGTTCTCTGGAAGCTGGTATCCTCCAAAACCTCGGTAGCGCCTGCTTGCAGACTGCCGAAAACAATTAAAAATGCACTCATTATCCCTTTCATACCTTGACTTTGCAATGTATAACGAAATACCGTGCCATTCTATTTCCGGCTAAATGTGGATAAGCTATTCGGCTGTCGTCAAATTGTGTTCATCTTCATCATCATCTTCCTGATGTTGCTGCAGGAAATAGCGAATCGAAGGACCTGCTATCATGATAGTTACAAAGGTCATCACCACTAAGGCAACAAATATCTGATCGGTGATAAGATTGGCATTTAATGCAATTAATCCAAGAACAATTTCCTGAGATCCGCGTGCATTCATGCCAAAACCGATGGCAATGGATTCATTATGAGAGAATTTCCCTAATCGTCCACCAATATACCCCCCTACCATTTTGCCTAAGATGGCAATAAGCAGAACGAAAGCAATTACCCCACCATCGAAATTTTTGATGAAATCTACTCTGAATCCAATCGATACGAAGAAAAGTGGAGCGAAAATATATGTCACGATATCGTGCAACATTTCGCGATTCTTGTGGCTGAAATGTTCTGAATCACCAACGGCAATACCAACCAGGAAAGCTCCGAAAATGGCATGAAGTCCCAGCCATTCTGTAAACACGGCGCCGAAGATGCACAAAATAATCCCTACCGAAAGCGTGCCACCTCCGCGGGAGAGGTAACGATTGGAGAAGATAAACATCCAATGGATAATGCGGCGGCCAACAGTCAGGATAAATGTGGCAAACCCTATCACCATAAACATCACTTGCCAGCCTTGGAAGCTGCTTTCGCTCTCCAGATTAGCAACGGTAACTACTAATGAAAACAGCATCCAGCCGATGAAATCGTCGATCATGGCAGCGGTCATCATGAGATTTCCGAATTTGCTTTTAATCTTATCTATATCGATAAGTATTTTAGCCAGCACAGAAAGAGCCGTTATGGACAGTGCTGTTCCCATGAACAGTGAGGAAGCCAGTTTATCGCCCATTCCTTGGGGGAAAAGGTAACTTGACAGATACCATGAGGCTACAAATCCAATTAAAAACGGAAAAGCCACCCCTGAAAGGCTGATTGCAGCAGCGGCATTGGCCTTTTTTTGAATGGTTTTCAGGTTGATTTCCATTCCGGCCACAAACAACAGCAGTAAAATGCCAATACGGGCAAGTCCATCATAAGCAACACCTGCATTTTCAGGTGAGGCAAAGAAAGATTCATAAAAACCGGGTGCGCAACGTTCCAGGCATGAAGGTCCCAGCAAGATACCGGCAACCAACTCCCCCATTACCTGAGGTAGTTTCAACTTGCGAAACAACTCGCCCATGAGCCGTGCAGCAAGCAACAAAGTGGCTACCATTAATAAAAATGGCAAGACCTCGTCCGATGGGAGTCGATGCATAGTATTAGATGGTTTAACGCCGAAATGGATGTGCTGTTGATAACGGATAAGCTAACCCTGTGTCAACAGAGGCAATACATCATTCCTGCCTTGCAAATATAGTCAGACAGGCCTAAAAGTCTAATACTTTAGTAGATTTTTCGATATGATCAACCGTTACCCTTCTTGTAATCGGCCAGGAACTGCGCCAGGCCTATATCGGTAAGTGGATGTTTGAACAATCCCATTATTGAACTAAGCGGACAGGTAACCACATCAGCCCCAACCTCAGCGCAGCGAATAATATGCAACGGATTGCGGATAGAAGCGGCTAAAACCTGTGTTTCATAGCCGTAATTGCGGTAGATATGTACTATTTGCTCAATTAATTGAACGCCATCCCAATTGATATCATCCAAACGACCAATAAATGGCGAAAGGTAAGTAGCACCCGCTTTTGCAGCGAGTATGGCCTGACCGGCGGAGAAAACGAGGGTGCAATTTGTTCTGATATTATTATCGGTACACCATTTCAGGGCTTTGACACCGTCTTTGATCATTGGGATCTTAACAACAATATTCGGGTGGAGTGCAACCAGTTCTTTAGCTTCGCGCACCATGCCTTCAAAATCAGTCGAGATAACCTCAGCGCTAATGTCGCCATCAACAATATTGCAGATGTCGATATAATGTTGTTTAATATTTTCAGCACCGGTAATGCCGATTTTCGCCATTAAGGAAGGATTGGTGGTTACGCCATCAAGAATACCCAAAGATGCAGCCTCTTTAATTTCATTAAGGTCTGCCGTATCGATAAAAAATTTCATCAGTAGAAGTTGTGTTTTTGCAAAAATAGGTGACCCGATGTTCACCGCAAGCCTGATTTTTCAACATGAGGCTTAGGTATAAAAAAAATGGGCAAGTGATCTACATCGCACCGCTACAACCGCCTACCCTTGCTCCGGTCAGGGCCTGGGGGATTCAGCAGGAGCTGGTCGTATAGGACTTGCCCGGCGCAAAGGTAGTTAAAAAACCACATCTTACAACGGTTGCCGCGGTAATTGTATTTTTGCAGCATACAGAACTGACACATGACGAAAGAAACTCAGAATATAGCATTTAACAGAAACGAAGATGCATTGCGATTATTGGTATCTACCATGAAGCAAAGACTTACGAAAGTGCAGGAAGGTGGTGGAAAAAAATCCATTGACAAATTGCATGAAAAAGGAAAGTTGCATGCACGCGAACGTATTAAATTACTTTTCGACAAGGATACACCATGTATTGAAATTGGTGCTTTTACGGCAATGGGCATGTACACCGAACACGGTGGATGTCCCAGCGGCGGAGTTGTAGTAATGATTGGTTATGTTTCAGGCAGGCAGTGTATTGTTGTTGCTAATGATGCCACTGTAAAAGCAGGTGCATGGTTTCCGATAACCGGAAAAAAGAATTTACGTGCTCAAGAGATTTCTATAGAAAATAAATTGCCAATCATTTATTTGGTCGACAGTGCCGGTGTATATCTACCTATGCAAGATGAGATTTTTCCGGACAAGGAAAATTTCGGTCGCATTTTCAGAAATAATGCCGTGATGAGTTCAATGGGCATTACACAAATTGCAGCAATTATGGGTAGCTGTGTTGCAGGCGGGGCCTATTTGCCTATAATGAGTGATGAAGCATACATTGTAAAAAACACCGGCAGCATTTTTCTTGCAGGACCTTATTTAGTGAAAGCAGCAATTGGTGAAGATATTGATGCTGAAACGCTGGGAGGTGCAATTACAACCACGGAAATTTCCGGTATTTGCGATTATGCTGCAGAAAATGATGAAGATTGCATCACACATATTCGCAGCACGATGGATAAGATCGGCGCTATGCCAAAAGCAGGATTTGATCGCATTGCACCATCTGCACCATCCTTAAAAGAAGAAGATATATATGGCATCATGCCTGAGGATATCACCAAGCAATATGATGTATTAGATATCATTAAACGTCTAGTAGATAATTCTGTATTCGACGAATATAAAGCCGCTTATGGCAAGACCATTGTTTGCGGCACAGCGAGGATAGATGGCTGGAGTGTTGGCATAGTAGCCAATCAGCGCAAGGTGGTGAAAACTAAAAAAGGAGAAATACAGATTGGGGGTGTGATTTATAATGATAGTGCTGATAAGGCTGCACGGTTTATCATGAATTGCAATCAGAAAAAAATTCCACTTTTATTTTTACAGGACGTGACAGGATTTATGGTAGGCAGTAAGAGTGAACATGCCGGAATTATTAAAGATGGCGCTAAGCTTGTAAATGCAGTTGCAAATTCTGTCGTCCCGAAATTCACAGTAATCATAGGCAATAGTTTTGGAGCAGGAAATTATGCGATGTGTGGAAAGGCATATGATCCGCGCTTAATCGTTGCGTGGCCTAATGCAAAAATTGCCGTAATGGGCGGTGCTCAGGCGGGAAAAGTGTTATTGCAAATTCAGGTTGCATCGCTGAAAGCTAAAGGCGAAGAGATTACAGCTGAAAAAGAAAAAGCACTTCTCGAGAAAATATTAAATCATTATAATGAAACCATGGATCCATATTATGCGGCAGCCAGATTATGGATCGACGGCATTATTGACCCGCTTGATACCAGAAAATGGGTGAGCATGGGAATTGAAATGGCAAATAATGCACCTATCGAAAAAGATTTTTCCGTTGGCGTTATGCAGGTTTAATTAGAAGCAATGAAAACCACACTGATTTTTACCTTGCTTCTGACACTTCATGTAAACATGTTGAAAGCACAGCAATGCCCCATTGTGCCTAAACCTGTTGAGTACACCGCCAACCCCGGATATTTTTATTTTAAGCCTACCAGTTATATTTTGGTGAACGACATGGCATCTTTTATGGATGCTGTTACGTTCCGTGACATGAGTATTAAATTTCATTCACTGCCATTAAAAACAGTTCGCGAAGAAATTTATCCTTCACATTATATTGAAGTATCCTACGACAGTACTTTAATGATTCCGGATGGTGGTTATACCATGCTCATCACCGAAGAAAAAATCACGATCATCGGAAAAAACAAAGGCGGAGTTTTTTATGGGTTGATGTCATTACTTCAAATGACTGAATCAAAATTCACCAATCAGTTTCAGGTTCCATGCGCAGGCATTTCAGATTTTCCGCAATTCCAATATCGCGGCATGCACCTGGATTGCAGCAGACATTTCTTTACGGTGGATGAAGTTAAAATGTACATCGATTATCTCGCATTATACAAAATGAACACCTTTCACTGGCATCTTACCGATGATCAGGGTTGGCGTATTGAGATCAAACAATATCCTAAATTAACTTCTGTAGGCGCTTATCGCACCGGCACCATGAAAGGTCATTATCGCGATCAACAATACGACACGATTAATTATGGTGGTTATTATACACAGAAAGAAATTTCTGAGGTTGTGAAGTACGCGAAAAACAGAAATATTACCATCATACCTGAAATAGAAATGCCCGGACACTGTGCTGCAGCCTTAGCAGCTTATCCTGAATTAGGTTGCATTGCAGATACAACATATTCAGTAGGTCAGGCATGGGGAGTGTATAAAGAAGCATTTTGTCCGAAACCGGAAACGTTTGAATTTTTATATCGTGTGTTAGACGAAGTGATGGCATTATTTCCTTCTCAATATATACATATTGGAGGCGATGAAGTAGAGAAAGATCAATGGATGCATTGCGATTATTGTCAGCAATTGATTAAAGAAAAAAATCTAGTTGACGAACATGGATTGCAAGGATATTTTACAAAAACAATTGCCGAGTATGTGCAAAGCAAAGGGCGCAATATTATAGGCTGGGATGAAATTCTTACGAATGATCTTCCGCAACAAGCTGCCATTATGAGTTGGCGAGGTGTAAATGGAGGAATTGATGCCGCACGTGCAGGGCACTATGCAGTAATGACTCCCGGATCGCATTGCTATTTCGATTATTACCAGGGACTACCCTATCAGGAACCACTTGCAATAGGTGGATATATTCCTTTGCAAAAGGTATATGAATATCATCCCATTCCCGATGCACTTACGCCTGAGGAATCAAAATATATTCTAGGTGCACAGGGAAATTTATGGACTGAATATATTCCGAATTTCGATCAGGTTGAATATATGGTAATACCACGCATGTTAGCTCTTAGTGAGGTATTATGGACACCTGATACGGCCCGCAATTATGCTGATTTTATGCGCCGATTGTCTACTCAATTTGAGTTGCTTGGACGAGTAGATTGCCATTATAGCAAAAGTGCATTCGGTATCATTCCCGAAGTATTACCTACCGATGATTTTAACGGGGTTCGCATAGCTTTACGAACCTGGGATAACACAACAGGATTCGAATACCAATATGAGGACACTTCTAAAAATTCTCCTGCAGTTTTTGGAGGAGCTTTTTCAAAAGGAATTTATACAGCACCATTTATTGTAAATGAATCTTATTCTCTTATTATTCCTGAAGACTATAAACATCCTGAAGTAAAATTGCGTTTATTGTTCAACAAGGCAACAGGAAAAAAAATAACTCTCAAAACACCACCTGCACAACAATACTCCGGAAGTGGAGCATTTTCACTTGTTGATGGAATTAATGCATCATTATATCCATCATGGAGTGGCAATGAATGGCTGGGATTCAGCGGAACGAATTTAAATTGCACCATCGACCTTGGAGCTGTAGATACTATCATGGCAGTAAGTGCCGGGTTTTTGGAAGACAAAACCAGTTGGATATATCTTCCGTCTTCCATGGAAATATCGGTGAGCCTTGATGGAAAAAAATTCACTCGGATCGGAATTGTGCCTGTGGTAAAGGATGATCGTGCAATAACGAATGGTATTTATAAGTTCGATCCTACTGCCGCAAGATATGTCAGGATAATTGCAAATAATATCGGCACAATTCCTCAAGGAAACCCCGGGGCCGGAAACAAAGCATGGTTGTTTGTCGATGAGGTTCATATCAGATGACACCATTCATGTAGTCTGAAAGCAATTTGCAAAAGTCGCCGTCTTCCTGCTATCAAATGCATTTCCGATATTTGTTGCATGACATCCAGAAGATCGTTTATAAAAACTGCAGCCCTTGGAGCAGGCGTCATCAGCACCGGCCAGTCACTGCAATCTGCCGTTGTTGAAAATCAGCACAAGTCAGTTCCCATGAATAAACCCTTGGTATTATCCACATGGGATTTTGGTCTTAAAGCAAATGTTGATGCATGGGCTATACTTAGTGCCAAAGGTCGCGCACTTGACGCGGTTGAAGCCGGTGTGAAAGTTGCTGAAAATGATTTGCATTCTCTTTCGGTAGGACTTGCAGGATTACCTGACCGAGAAGGACATACTACGCTGGATGCCTGTATCATGGATGAGCACTACAATTGCGGAAGCGTCGCGTTTTTAGAGAAAATAAAAAATCCGATTTCTGTTGCGCGCATGGTAATGGAAAAAACACCACATATTATGCTTGTTGGTTCGGGAGCACAACAATTTGCACTGGAAAATGGATTCACACTTGACGACTATAAAAATCCGGAAGCACAAAAAGCATATGAAGCATGGCTTGTTGAAAAACAATATAAACCTGTCATAAATATTGAAAATCACGATACCATTGGGATGATAGCCATGGATATGCAAGGTAATTTATCCGGTGCGTGTACTACCAGCGGTCTTGCTTATAAAGTGCGTGGTCGTGTGGGTGATTCACCTATCATTGGTGCCGGATTGTATGTAGATAATGAAATCGGTGCTGCAACAGCAACCGGAACGGGAGAAGAAGTGATCAGAATTGCAGGCACCCATCTGGTAGTGGAATTAATGAGACAAAAATATTCACCCTATGAAGCTTGCAAAGAAGCCGTGATGCGTATGGTAAAGATCCGCAAAGAAAAAACTAAAGATTTTCAGGTCGGTTTCATCGCATTGAACAAAGCTGGTGAATTTGGCGCTTATTGCCTGCAACCCGGATTTAATTATGCTGTGTTTTCGAATAATATTGCCAACGAACTATTCAAATCAGACAGCTATTACCCCGAGCAATAAATGAAAACATCAGTCACAAGAAAGTATATACTGGAAATATGCACATTCAATGCCACTGATGTTGTGCATGCAGTTGCTGCAGGCGCCGATAGAATTGAATTATGTGCAAGTTATGTTGAAGGCGGCATCACTCCTTCTTCTGCAGCTATCACTGCTGCCATGCAAATGATAGATCCGGAAAATATTGTCGTCATGATACGCCCCCGAGGTGGCGATTTCATGTACGACGATTTTGAATTTGATGTGATGCGTCATGATATACTTCATTGTCGCTCCCTTGGCGTTAAACAAGTGATATTTGGCATCACCACACCTGATGGAAAGTTGGATGTAGAAAGAAATTCGCGGCTTATTGATACTGCGTCAGGTATGCAATGCACATTGCAACGAGCCTTTGACCTTACACGCGATCCCTTTGAAGCATTAGAAGATGCCATTACCTGTGGATTTACAAGAATACTCACTTCAGGTCAGGCAAACACCGCAATTGAAGGCAAGGAAATAATCAAGCAATTGATTACATCGGCAAACAATAACATTACTTTACTTCCGGGAGCAGGCGTTAATAGCAGTAATGCACGTGAAATTATTGACTATACCGGTTGCAACGAAATCCACACTTCTGCAAAGCGACCATTCACACCCAAGTCAACTTCCTATAACTTTAATTCAAACATTTACGACACCTCACATCTTACCGAAGTAAATCCGGAAGAGGTACACAAATTAAGTGCCATTATTGCTACATATAACGCATGAAGAGTATACACCTTTTGATATTGGCATGTTCTATGCTACATTTTTCTGTTCATGCGCAAATGGAAAGTATAACACTTGATCAACAGTGGCAATTTCGTCGCTTTGGCGATACACAATGGATGAAAGCCAAAGTGCCCGGATGTGTGCATACTGATCTTCTAACAAATAATGCCATCCCTGATCCTTTCATCGACACAAATGAAGCAGCTGTGCAATGGGTAGAGAATGAAGATTGGGAATACCGAACTACATTTCATCTACATAAAAATCAATTAAACAGTGATTTCATTGATCTCAATTTCGGCGGACTTGACACTTATGCAGATGTGTATTTGAATGACTCACTGATATTGTCATCAACAAATATGTTTCGAGCATATAAAGTGCCGGTGAAGACTCTTTTGAAAAGTGGCGATAATCTGTTATTCATTCATTTCTATTCGCCGGTAAAACGAGCAAACGAAGTTGGTGAGCAATTTACAGTGCCATTGCCCAGCGATGAACGTGTGTATATTCGCAAGGCACAATATCAATTCGGTTGGGACTGGGGACCGCGTTTGGTAACTTCAGGCATTTGGCAGCCTATAACACTTGTTTTTAATGATAAATTGAAAATCAAGTTTGTTGATTTTTATACCGAACAAAATCCTGATTACCAGTTCCCTGTGCATATTGATCTGGCATATGAAGCTTTAGGTCGTATGCATTACGAGGTTGAAGTGAAAGAACTCACTACAGGCAAAACCTGCTATAGCTGGAGTTATAGAGATCAATTGCCTACGGTTGAACAAATCAATTTCAATTTCCATGCTCCTGAAGTTTGGATGCCCTATGCATTAGGATCTCAAAATATTTATGCATTTGAATTAAAAATCACACATAACAAACGCATTTATTATCAGCAGGTATTCAAAACGGGATTTAGTAACATTCAATTACATCAGGAAGCGGATGCGAGTGGTAAGTCATTTTATTTTACTGCGAATGGTAAAAAGGTCTTCATAAATGGCGCGAATTTTATTCCTGCACATAGTTTCCCAACAGAAGCATCAGATGAGCGTTATCGCGATATTTTAATAGAAGCAAAGCGCATGCATATCAATATGATCCGCGTTTGGGGAGGTGGCATTTATGAGCAGGATATTTTTTATGATCTTTGCGATTCATTGGGAATAATGGTATGGCAGGATTTTATGTTTGCTTGCGCCATGTATCCGAATGACGTAACGGAATATCCCGAATTTCAACAACAGATAACGCGCCTCAAAAATCACCCCTGTTTAGCATTATGGTGTGGCAATAATGAAATTGATGAAGGATGGAATAACTGGGGATGGCAAAAACAATTGAAATACAACGATGATGATTCGGCCTATGTTGCTTCGTTGAACGAGAAGTTATTTCGATTAGTGATTCCTGAGTATTTACATTCAAATGCCGGTGCGTACCAAAGTTATCATCCCTCCTCACCTACTTACGGCTGGGGACGAAAAGAAAGTCTGACTTCCGGAGATGCACACTACTGGGGCGTTTGGTGGGGTAAACAACCATTTGCCATCTATAATAAAAAGGTGCCCCGATTTATGAGTGAATATGGATTTCAAGGCATACCCTCATATCATAGTTGGGAAAAATGTATTAATTCAGACAATTTATATCTTGGCTCTCCGGCCTTTAAAGTGCATCAAAAACATCCCGTCGGTTATGAAACCATCGATGAATATATGAAGCGCGATTATGGCACGCCATCTGACCTGCAATCCTACATTTACATTTCGCAATTGTTGCAAGCTGATGGCATGCGTGTAGCGATTGAAGCGCATCGTCGAAATATGCCTTATTGCATGGGAACGATGTTTTGGCAGTTGAATGATTGTTGGCCTGTAACAAGCTGGAGTGTGCAAGATTTTTATGGGAATAGAAAAGCTGCCTGGTATACTGTTGAGTCATGCTATCGCGATGTGATAATCAGTGTTTTACAGGAAGGAGATGAATTGCAAACATGGTTGGTAAATAATGATACTACTGACAGAAAATTGCAATTGACCTATTCATTATTAACAACATCAGGCGTTACCATTCGCAATCAGACTTTACCGGTTACACTTAAGGCAAATACTTCCATGTTATATTCAACATTAGGAGTTGAATGGTTTTTGAACGGATATGCAAAGGAAAATTGTATTCTTTGGCTATCGCTGAGTGAGGAAGACAAGGTGATTGCGGAACGAGTGCACACCTTTGTAAGGCCGGGTGCTGTAAGCTACAAAAAAGCAGATATAGCTATCAGTATCGATGGTGATGTTATTACATTGACAAGTCCAGTATTTGCCCGACAAGTTTACCTCTACAGCGATGATACAGAACTCAGACTGAGCAATAACTTCGTCGACCTGTTGCCCAATACCCCAAAACAAATATCTTTGCAGGATATTTCTGAAGGCACAATCCCCGATGTTTCGAAACTTAAGGTGCTGTGTCTCAACAATTTAAAACTGAATTAGACCTATGCGCAGATTTGCAATTTCCGATATTCATGGCTGTCACCAGACATTTTCAGCCCTTCTTGACACCTTACAATTGACCAAAGAGGACGAATTATACATCCTCGGCGATTTGATTGATCGCGGACCAAATAGCATTGCAGTCATTGATCAGGTGCTTAAAATGGTTGAAGAAGGCTACAAAGTGACAACCTTGATGGGGAATCACGAATGGATGTTTATGCAAGCGTTGGATGAAACTATTCCATATTGCTGGGACTGGCGTCGCTATCAGGCTTGGGTGAAAAATGGCGGTGTAACAACCATGATGAATTTAGGTTACAAACGTATTGATGATCTGAAAAACATTGATAAGAAATATGATACCTGGGTGCGCAGCTTGAAGCCTTATATTGAATTAGACAAGGTGATTTTGGTTCACGCAGGATTTAACTTTAAGGAAGAAGATATTTTCAAGGATACTCACAGTCTTTATTGGATTCGCAATTACTACGATACCATCATCCCTGAAAAAATTAATAATAAGATCATTGTGCATGGACATACCAGCAGACCATTCAACACGCTTGAACAGGAGTTGAGTGAAATGAAATATCCTGCCGTAAACATCGATTGCGGATGCGTTTATGTTGGTCGCCCGGGATATGGACACCTTTGTGCCTTAGATCTTGACACCATGCGTCCGATATTCCAAAAGAATGTTGATCGTATTGAGAAACCCGTAGCCAGCGAAGAATCTACTTTGTAACGCGTTCGAGTTTAATCTCGATTTCCTGACTTACTTTAATCGGAACCATCTCGTATTCTACGTTGGTGAGTTCCAGACCAAAATCCTCGTGTGTTGGCAACGACAGCGATTTGAAGAATCTGTATCCTTTAATTACGATCTGTTCCCATGGTGATAATTTATTATCAATGGAAACGCGTGAGTTGAGCAGGATGAATTTGAAATCGGCATACATGCCATGTTTGCGGAGGCTAGGATAATTGCTCAGCAAGTCTACTTCACCTGCAGCAACCATTTCTTCCACCACGCGACGGAACATGACATTCACTTTGTGTTCTACTTTAAATCCGAACCGCAATCGCACAAAGAAGATCTTCTTCGGCACAATGGTATCTACCGAATACGTTGCCAGATAAGGATCATTTGAAATATCTACGTGCACAAACCAATATACATCGGCACGCTTAGGTTTCTTTCGGAATATAGAATAGATGATATTACTATCGATATGATTCTTATCGTTCACCATACTCAGGTAAACCAGATGCGTTGCTTCTTTAGCAATGGATTCATCGTGCATCAAATCCTGAATAGCAGGGAGATATTTATCGATCTCAACAAATTCGGTATGCTTGGCGCGTAATTTCCTTGCCTCGTAGAAAATCCACAGAGCAAAGAAAATACCAACTGCAAGCGACACGGTAAACCAACCGCCATGCGTAAACTTATTGAGATTTGACACTAAGAATGACCCTTCTATCAACAAAAACAATGCTGCGAGGCTGAACACCATGAGTTTTGCTCGCTTGTGTAATAACATTAAGCTGGTAAGCAAAACCGTGGTCATGATCATATCAAAAGTGATGGCCAAACCGTAGGCTGCTTCCATATGTTTTGCCTCGCGAAATAACAGTACTACGGTAACGCAACCGGCAAACAAAAACCAGTTGATGGCAGGAATATAAATCTGACCTTTAACGGTTGAAGGGTATACCACTTTAAAATTGGTCCACAGTTTTAATTTCATGGCTTCATTCACCAGCGTAAAACAACCTGTGAGAATTGCCTGACTGGCAATCATGGTAGCACTGGTAGCAACAATAATTCCGATGGGAAGGAACCATGTTGGCATAATCATATAAAACGGACTATGGTCGTTGAGTTGCTGACCATCCATGGTTAACATGTAAGCCGACTGTCCGGCATAATTCAACAACAGCATGGTAAGCACAAATGTCCATGAGAATCGGATATTTTGTTTACCACAATGTCCCAAATCGCTATACATAGCCTCGGCACCTGTAGTACAGAGAAAGACACTACCGAGTAGCCAAAAGCCTCCTTTATATTCTGTGAGTAAATGGATTGCCCAGTATGGATTTAGAGCCTCAAGCACTTCGGGATGTTGCACAACTTGAATAGAACCCAGAATACCGATCATTAAAAACCAAATCGACATCACCGGACCGAAAGCTTTTCCAACCACATTAGTACCGAATTGCTGAACGGTAAATAATATGATCATTGCTATGATCACAATCGGCACAACTGAGTCGATGTTCGGGTTTAGCAGTTTTAGACCTTCAATTGCAGAGGAGATAGAAATTGGGGGTGTAATAAATCCGTCAGCAATCAAGGCAGCACATCCAACCAATGCAGGAACAATAGCCCATTTAACCTTAAACCTTCGATGAATGGCATAAAGGGCAAATATCCCTCCTTCTCCCCTATTATCGTTGTTCAGGGCAAGAATGACGTATTTGAATGTGGTGATGATGACGAGTGTCCAGAATACACAACTCAAGCCGCCAAGGATTAACTCGCGCGAAATGACATGATCGCCGACAATAGCACTGATCACATAGATTGGCGAAGTTCCGATATCGCCAAAAATGATTCCCAGGGAGATCAGTACGCCGGCAGCTGATAGCTTATGGATATTTTTTGCTGCTGAGGACATATTGTAAACCGGGCAAAGTTAACCCTAGCCATTATATCGTGAAAGGAATCCCGTAAATATTATGCACCTGTTTATGCACTATTTCTGCAGAACCTCTTAATCAGTTAGTTGTTTTTGATTGTATTCGGTGACAAAAGTGTTGAAGTCCTTCGTTTTATAGTGTCCTTCACCGTAATACAGCAGCATCAATTTCATTTTTTCGGGATTTTTATAGCCTGCTTCTACGGTCAGCTTTTCTCCCAAAGCATTGATGATGGTAATTGTTGGATACCCTATTCTACCGCCCGGCCTGCTTGCCATTTCCAAGGCGAATTCATTAGTGCCTCGGCTGCCGGAGCTTTTAAAACCATAAGTCTTATTGGCAAAAGCAACGGTATCTTTAGATTCGGCATCAAATTTTACCGGATAAAAGTATTTATTCATCAAAGCTGCGACTTCCGGATCCTTATACGTTTCAGCGTCAAGTTTCTTGCACCAGCCGCACCAGTCTGTGTAGAAATCCACTATTACCAGTTTATCCTCCTTTACCTTACCCTTTTTGATGTTCTTTTCAACAATTTTGTTGACATCGGAAAGTGACATCCATCCAATGGTATCAACACCAGCCTGTTCTGCAGCAGGAGCAATAGTTTCTTGATGATCCTCATGGAAGAACATCACAAGCGAAAGTGCTATTTCAATAAACATGGATTACTTAATATTAGACTGAAATGCAGCATAAAAATCGTTCCAGGTGGCCGTTTTGTAAGCATCTGTGCCAAAAAACGATAAAATTGGTTCCATTCCCGGATTTTGAGCTGTTCCCTTACCTGCTTCGCGATAACCGCTTATTGGTTGAAGACGAGTACCCGTTTCATCCATGAATACTACGGTAGGATAACCTAATCCCTGCTCTGTAGAAGCGATATACACTGCAAAATCATGAGTACTCTTGCGCGGTAGTGGACTATAGTTGCGATTTGTGAAGGTTTGACCCTGGTATTGAATCGTATCCCCGCTTTCAGCATTGAATTTTACGGGAATATAGTATTCCGACAACAGTTTTTGGATTTCGGGGTTAGAAAAGGTATTTGCGTCTAACATGCGGCATGGTCCACACCAGGTAGTGTAAACATCCATAAAAATCTTTTTGTGCGATGTTTTCTGCATTTCCAATGCTTCGGAAATCGTGTACCATTTGAATTCAGTTTTGGCAGAATCTTCAACGGTGGTAGCCATCATTAAATCTGCACCTGACGCTTCCTTAAGTGTGTCCATCGGCACAAAAGCCATCAGTGCGGCACCAAGCAGCATAATTAAGGCTGCAGAAATCAGTATTCTCTTTTGCATAGTATTGATTCGTTCAACTACCTGTAAACAAAAATAATTCCAAAGTGGTTAACTTGCAATGGAATTGCGCGGACAAAGATGAGAAAAAGGAAGATAGCAGTAGGAATTACCGGGGCAAGTGGTGCCATTTATGCCAAAGTTTTGCTGGACAAGCTACAGCTTTTAGGTGCTGAAATAGAGAAAGTTGGCGTAGTTATGAGCGATAATGCTAAGGATGTTTGGCGCTATGAGCTTGATAATGAGCAATTTACGAATTACCCTTTCACTTTTTATGGCAAAAACGACTTCATGGCACCTTTTGCCAGTGGCTCAGCCTGGTTTGATACGTTGATTGTTTGTCCCTGTTCCATGGGAACACTTGGCAGAATTGCATCCGGGATTTCCAATGATTTGCTCACCCGCACTGCCGATGTGATGTTAAAGGAGCGCAGGAAACTTATTTTAGCGGTGCGTGAAACCCCTTACAACCTGATCCACATCAGAAATATGGAAACGGTTACTACAGCCGGCGGTATCATCTGCCCATTGTCGCCCTCATTTTACAGCAAACCGAAATCTCAGGAAGAGGTAGCTGCTACTGTTGTTGACAGGATACTTCAATTAGCAGACTTTTCAGTCCCGATGTATCGATGGAATGACCCTTCGTAGTTGATTATCAACGCCAATCAGATTTTCTTCATTCTTAATTATAATACCTTCGCGTTGCTGTGTTTGGCAAGGCGCTCAATATTTATCTTGATTCCTATAGGGGAATAAACAGATCTGTTTGGATACTGGCTGCCATTCAATTGATAAACCGCAGTGGCAGCATGGTTTTGCCTTTTATGACAGTTTATATGACTGCCAATTTAGGATACAGCACTGTGCAGGCAGGAATAATCATGTCGGTATATGGTTTAGGCGGATTGCTTGGATCGTATTTAGGTGGCAGGTGGACAGATAAATTCGGGCCATTTCAAGTGCAGTTATTCAGTTTGTTATTTGGGGGTGGGTGTTATTTATTATTGCCATTGCTGACCGGATTTTATTCGCTGGCTTTAGGGATTTTTGTTTGTGCAACTGTGAATGATGCCATGCGCCCTGCAGCGTCATCGATGATTGGACATTTTGCTACCAAGGAAACAACAACTCGTTCGTTTTCATTAATGCGAATGGCAATCAATCTGGGTGTGGCTATTGGTCCTGCAGTTGCCGGATTATTGGCAGAAACAAATTATTTCTGGTTGTTTTTTGGTGATGGTATTACTTGTATTGCTGCAGGAGTTGTGTTTTTCTTTTATTTCAGAGGTAAAAGGCCACAAATTCATAAAGAAGATAAACAGGAAGATCAACCACAGAAATCGCCGTATACAGAACCTGCATTTTTGTATTTTCTATTTTTATGTTTTTGTTATGCAGCCGCGTTTTTTCAGATTTTTAGCAGCATACCCTTATATTACAAAGACGTATATTTTCAATCAGAAAAAGCTATCGGCTTATTAATTGGATTTAATGGCGTGATTGTATTTTTATTTGAAATGATCACGGTATCGCAAATAGAAAAGCGATTTAAACCTGAGCGGCTCATTATTGCAGGAACCTTGATGCTTGGCGTTTCATTTGCCATTTTCAATTTATTCACCGGCATGTGGGTATTAATCACTGCAATGACCTTACTGAGTTTTTCAGAAATATTTGCCATGCCATTTATGATATCACATGTAGTGAAAACGGCAACCCCACAAACACGTGGCTCACATTTGGCAGCCTATACCATCGCATGGTCGGTTGCGTTTATCGTTTCACCCTATTGCAGCACACAGATCATCGACAAACTTGGATTCGATGCATTATGGTGGACCTTTGGTATTTTCTGTGCAATAATTGCAATTGGGTTTCTCAAGGTGCGTGGGATCAAATCTGATGTGGAATAGCATCAGTAATTCAGGCTTTCGTTTTCCTTGTTTTATATATAGAATAGAAAATTGACGCTGCAAGTAATATGGCTATTACAAGCAGAGAATATTGCACGGGTATTTTATAAACATCTACGAAAACCATTTTCAAACCAACAAAAACAAGAACAGCGGCTAATCCATACACCAGATATGCAAATCGATGCATGATCCCTGCAAGAGCAAAATATAAACTGCGCAACCCTAGAATTGCAAATACATTCGAAGTATATACTATAAAAGGATCCGGCGTAATGGCAAGAATGGCGGGAATACTGTCGACTGCAAAAATCAAATCGGTGAATTCGATAAAAACCAAAACTACAAATAATAAAGTAGCGTGCCTTTTACCATTAAGTGTCACAAAAAATTTACTCCCGTCGTAACTGTTGTGCACCGGAAATATTTTCCTAAACCCTTTAATGACAAGACTTTTCTCCGGATCTAATTGTTTGTTTTTGTTGCGCACCATGTTAATACCGGTGATGATCAGGAAGACGCCGAACACATAAATTATCCAGTGGAATTTCTCTATCAAAGCAACACCTGCGAAAATGAAAATTGCACGCATCACCAAGGCACCAATAATTCCCCAAAACAGGACTTTATGTTGATATAATTGTGGCACCTTAAAGAAGGTAAAAATCAACAGGAAGACGAAAATATTGTCTATACTCAGCGACTTTTCAATGAGATAACCGGTAAGGAATTCCATCCCTTTCTGCTTCTGTAATTCAGCACCTTCATAACCACCAACTATTCCAAAATAAATTAGGCCATTAAATACCAATGCGAGGGCAATCCACACGCCCGACCACGCGAGTGCCTCTTTGATGCCGACTACATGTGATTTTCTGTGAAAAACACCCAAATCGAGTGCCAACATGAGCAATACAAAAGCATTAAAGCCAAGCCAGAGTAGTGAGTTGTCGTTCATTATTCGAGTAAATTAGTAGTATAACGTCATGTTTAATCAATTGTTCATCAAAAGGACTGTAAAAAAATTGCAAAGGGCTTTAAATCATTGCCTGAAAGTTAAAAAGGCATCTAATTTTATACCGCCATGCGGCTACCTCCTGTTATATTAGGATTCTTTGCTTTAGGACTCACATTGATAGCTTGCCGTCAGGATGATGCTGTTTATCTGCAGGCTCCGGAGAATAAGTATATCCTTTGCAGGGGTTCAGCCTTATATTTAGACAATGGCAAACGGTGGAAATCGAATATTGAAACTACGGAGGGTATTGATTCCATGATTGTTCAACTGAACAAGTTTCCTGATGATGCAGATAGTGCGGCTTACCAGGCTCTAGGCAGCGAACTAGTTGAAGACCTGATTTATATCGTAAACCACTGTGAACAAATGGGCAACAACCACGAAATGGTGCATGCTTATTTAAATCCCTTACAGGAACTTATCGTTCCATTGCAGGTAAGTGGTACAGAAACTTGCAAGGCTCAGCTTCCTAAAATTAAAGACCATCTGTCCAAGTATCACGAATACTTTGAATGATCAATGCTTTTTAAGCGTACGCATAGTGAGCAATAAACTCACTGCCATAAAAATTGCACCAAGTAAAAACGACGCTCCAGGAAAAAAGTAAGGCGTATCCTTAGCAGTGAAATAGGCGTAAGTATTGGTCATCAATGGCGGACCTATGATACTGGTTACACTCATCAGACTTGTCATCGCTCCCTGAAGTTCACCTTGTTCATTTGCAGGCACCTGTGACGACATGATACCCTGTAAAGCCGGCATTCCGATTCCACCAAGGCAATAAGGCACCAGAAAAGCATACATCATCCAGCCTTGTGTTGCAAATGCAAATAATAATAGCCCGATGGTGTAGAGTAATAAACCATAATACAAGGAATTTTTCTGGCCAAATCGAGGTATAGTTACTCTGATGAGGAGACCTTGAACAAGACCTACCAAAACGCCAACCAAAGCCAGAGAAAATCCAACCGCTTTTTCATCCCAATGAAACGTTCCCATTGTGAAATAACTCCAGTTACTCTGAACCGCATGCGATGCCAACCAAATAAAAATCATACTTGCAATCAGTCCGTATGTCAACGGATACTTTTTTAATGCAGCCAATGATCCGATTGGGTTTGCTCTTTTCCATTCAAATTTTCTACGCTTTTCTTTTGGCAGAGACTCCGGTAAAATGAAAAAGCCATACAACCAGTTCACCAACGATAATATGGCAGCACCATAAAAAGGCACTCTGGGACCTAAACCCGCAAGCAATCCACCTAGGGCAGGACCAATTATGAATCCCATCCCAAAAGCAGCGCCGACAAGTCCAAAATTTTGCGCCCGTTTTTCCGGTGTTGAGATATCTGCTATATAAGCACTCGCCGTAGAAAAACTGGCACCAGTTATTCCCGCCAATACCCTACCAACTACCAGCCACCACAAACTTGGTGCAAATGCCATGATCAGGTAATCTATTCCGAAGCCAAAAAGGGAAAATAACAGTACAGGGCGACGACCAACCTGATCACTCAGGTTACCAAGAACGGGACTAAATAAAAACTGCATTAATGAGAATGCAAATAGCAGCCACCCTCCTATCCTCGCAGCTTCGCTGTAATCACCTCCGTGCAGCTCTTTGATTAGATTCGGCAATACAGGAATAATAATGCCAAAACCCACCACATCAATCAACATGGTGATGAATATAAAAATCATGGACGCCTGCCTTTTCTCTGACATTTTCAAATGTTGAGGCGCAAAGTTATAGATTTGTAGATAAGGAATATGGTTACGACTCCGCACAACATAAAATATCAACTTGGACTAACAGTTAACCGGGCACTGTGGGTTTTCAGTGCAGCAACATTACTGCTTTTGAATAGTTGTGCTGTATTACTTCCAAAAGAATACAGAACCGTAGGATATAACCTGGAAGAACCGGGATTCAGAAAATTACTACCCCCTTCGTTGCAGGAAATTTCAGGAATTACCCAAATAAGCATGGACACCTTTGCCTGTATTCAGGACGAACAAGGCATAGTATTCATAATTGATGTAACTACAGGAAATATTATCAAACAAATGCCATTTTTCGGCGATGGGGATTATGAAGGAATTGCAAGGGTAAATAACAGTTTATTTATATTGCGGAGCGATGGATTATTATTCGAAATTCCTGATTTCCATTCACCTGAATATGGGCATATTACCTTCAAAACAGGCATCCCTGCGAATAACAATGAAGGATTATGTTATGATCCGGAACACAACAGATTGCTGATTGCATGCAAAAGTAATATTGGTAAAGGTGCAACATTAAAAAATGTGCGCGCTATTTATGCATTTGACCTTGGCACTAAAAAACTTAGCAGTGACCCAGTTTTTGAAGTTTACATTTCAGAATTACAGGATTACGCTAAAACGCATGCAATGGATCTTCCGGAGAAAAAGTCAAAGCACAAAAAGAAACAAGAACAACCGGATATTAAATTTAGACCATCAGCAATTGCCATCCACCCTGAGAACCACAACATTTATTTATTGTCGGCAGTTGATCATTTACTCTGTATAGTAAATCCCAATGGATCATTAGTTAGTTTGATTTCACTGGATGAAAACGTATTTAACAAACCTGAAGGAATTGCATTTTCATCTGATAACACTATGATCATCACCAACGAAGGACAAGATAAACATCCATCCTTATTATCATTCCCGTATAAAGGGAGAAGATAATTAATTAATTACCCCGGATTTGATCTCTTCTACAATATTGGGATCCAGCAATGTTGTGGTATCGCCAATTTGCCCGGGTTCTCCTTCAGCGATTTTGCGCAAAATTCTACGCATAATTTTCCCGCTTCGCGTTTTTGGTAATCCGGATACGAATTGAATTTTATCTGGCTTTGCCAAGGCACCAATTGCTCTGGTAACCGTAAGTAAAATATCTTGTCGCGTTAATTGCGGATCAGATTGATGACCACCTGTGTACACTACAAAAGCATAAATCCCTTGTCCTTTTATATCATGCGGATATCCAACAACGGCACTTTCTACAACACCGGCATGCATGTTTATAGCATTTTCTACTTCAGCAGTCCCAATTCGGTGACCACTTACATTTAAAACATCATCTACACGACCCGTAATACGGTATCGTCCGGCTTCATCACGCAAGGCGCCATCTCCCGTAAAATATAATTGATGATACGTTGCAAAATAATTTTGTCGGCATCGCTCGTGATCGCCATACGTTGTGCGCAACATTCCGGGCCAGGGGTGACGAATGCATAAATTTCCGCTGACATTGTTACCTTCAATTATATTGCCATTTTCGTCAACCAAAATCGGGTCAATTCCGGGCAATGGATAAGTTGCATAGGATGGTTTTGCTTCTGTAATACCGGCTAGATTTGAAATTAATATACCACCTGTTTCTGTTTGCCACCAGGTATCCACAATCGGACAGTTTTCTTTTCCGATATGCTTATGATACCATTGCCACGCTTCTTCATTTATGGGTTCACCAACAGTTCCTAAAACGCGCAGCGAACTTAAATCTTTACCCTCGATTGGCGCTGTCCCGAAACCCATCAAACTTCTGATAGCCGTAGGCGCCGTGTATAAAATATTGACTTTATATTTCTCAACAATATCCCAAAACCTACCGGCATCCGGCCAGGTTGGAATACCTTCAAACATTAAAGAAGTAGCACCCGCACTTAAGGGTCCGTAAACGATATAGCTATGACCGGTTATCCAACCGATGTCTGCAGTACAGAAATGTATTTCTTCGGGCTGATACTGAAAAACATTTACAAACGAATAATTTGCATAAACCATGTATCCTGCCGTGGTATGCACAACACCTTTTGGCTTTCCTGTTGATCCACTGGTATATAAAATAAACAATGGGTCTTCACTCTCCATTACTTCAGGTTCGAAATTATGAAGACCTAATGTCTCCACTTTTTTAATTTCATCTTCCCACCACACATCTCTGCCTTTCAACATACTTACCGGAGTTCTTGTCCTTGTGCAAACAATCACACGTTCAACAAAAGGGCATGCAATCAGCGCATCATCAATAACGCTTTTCAAGGGAATATCTTTAGCCCCTCTGAAAGCGCCATCACAAGTAATGATAAAATGTGCTTGCGCATCCTGTAAACGATCGGCAATACTTTGGGCACTGAATCCGCCAAAAATTACGGAATGGATGGCACCAACTCTTGCACATGCCAAAACTGCAATGGCTAATTCAGGAATCATACCCATATAAATACAGACGCGATCACCCTTTTCAACTCCGTTATTTTTCAGCACATGCGCGAACTGGCAAACTTTATCATGTAATTGCCTATAGGTAAGCACACGGTGCGACTCTTCAGGATCATTGGGTTCCCAAATAATAGCAGGTTTATTTCCCAGCGATTCCAAATGCCTATCAATACAATTTTCCGTAATATTCAATTGCCCCCCTAAAAACCATCGCACATGAGGTTCAACAAAATTCCAGTCGAGGGTTAATTCCCATTGTTTTTTCCAGGTAAAATGCGATGCGATATCAGCCCAAAATGCTGCAGGATTTTCAATACTTTTAGCATAAGCATGTTGATAGGCCTCGGCAGATGTTATTTGATATGGGACAGCCATATTTGCGATAATTAATTATTTGAAATTCAGATCATATTCTCAATCCTCCAATGCATTTTCCCACTTACTGACAGCAGCTGTAGCAATTGCATTTCCGATCACATTTGTAGCACTGCGACCCATATCCAGAAATGTGTCAATGCCGAGTAATAACACCAATCCGGCTTGTGGTATATTGAACATTGAAATAGTTCCCGCAATTACTACAAGACTGGCCCGCGGAACGGCCGCAATTCCCTTACTCGTAACCATCAATGTCAGCAACATGGTAATTTCCTGCGACATAGTGAGATCGATATTATAACATTGTGCAATAAATATTGATGCGAAGGTCATATACATCATACTGCCATCGAGGTTGAAAGAATATCCTAAGGGCAAGGTAAAACTGACAATCTTATTATTACAGCCAAATCGTTCTAGTTCAGTTATCAATTTAGGAAATGCCGCTTCACTGGAGGCTGTTGAAAATGCCAATAAAAAAGGCTCCTTAATTCTTCGCAATAAAATGAAAACTCTTTTTCGTAATACTGCAAATCCGGCAATAATGAGAATGGCCCATAATATCAGCAATCCGAAATAAAAATCGCGCATGAATATGCCGTACGTTAAGAGCACCGATGTACCCTTTGTTGTAATCACAGAACACATGGCTGCAAACACTGCAAAGGGTGCAAATAGCATAACGTAAGTTGTTATTTTAATCATCACGTGTCCAACTATATCCAATGCTTTAATGAGTGGCGCTGCTTTTTCCCCAATTGCAGCACAAGCCACTCCGAAGAAAATACTGAAAACTACTATTTGTAATATTTCATTTTCAGACATCGCTTTAAAAATACTGGTTGGGAAAACGTGCGTAATAAATTTTTCAAGTGTAATAGCTCCTGCATCAACGCCCGCACTTGCAGTTTCTGCAGGAAGTGCCAGGTTCATAGCTTCCCCCGGTTGCAGCGCATTAACCAAAAACATCCCAAGCGTTAGCGAAATAATAGTTGCCGTAATAAACCACAACATTGTTTTCCCTCCTACCCTTCCAACAGTTTTCACATCCCCCATTTTAGCAATTCCAACAATTAAAGTTGAAAGCACCAATGGCGCAATAATCATTTTAATCAGTGAAAGGAATACGGTTGTGGTGATGTTGATTTTAGAAGCAATCGATCCCAATTGTTCATCAGATTTCCCGGAATTATGGATCATGGATCCGACAAATATGCCCAGCACCATGGCTGCCAAAATGTAGAGTGTAAGCCTGTTAGATTTCTGCATGCACAAGTTTTGCGCCCTAAGATAATTCATTTGACCTTGGGTGTAAGGCTTGACTACCGGTTAAATACATTTTAAACTTTTCGTAAATGCGCACTATAACCTGCCGACCGACACGTAATTTTGCAACATGGCCGGCAAACAAAATAAACTCTTCCTATATGGCACGCTGGTAGTAGCTGCCCTTGTAGTTTTTGCAATTTTCATGGTTTACAATAACACTATGAGCGGTAATAAGGAGCTTGAACTGCCTTTTTATGGCCCACGAGGCAGCAATGGAGAACCACATTATGTGCAGGATTTCTCCCTGTTGAACCAGGATAGTGTATTATTGGATATGACTCCCTACAAAGGAAAAATCTATGTTGCCGATTTCTTTTTTACCACCTGTCAGGGTATTTGCCCCATCATGACCGAGGGAATGTTAAAAGTCTATCATGCCTATGAAACTACACCCAATGTGATGTTTCTTTCTCATACTGTCGACCCGGACCATGATACACCCTACATTCTGAAGCGATATGCCGGAAACAGAGATATCAATAATGCCAAATGGCAGTTCGTTACCGGCGATAAGAAGCAGATCTACGACCTTGCGCGCTATTCATATCTTGTTGACGCTTCAGTTGGAGATGGCGGCCCTACTGATTTTGTGCACACTGAGAACTTTGCACTTGTTGACCCCGAAGGCCGTATTCGTGGGTATTATGATGGCACAGATACCGTTGAAGTCAATAAGCTTATTAAAGACATCAGCCTCCTGATGGCCGAATAATCTATTTTTGCTGAAACCCCCATCCCTCAAGGATTTTGCGCATAAAAAATCCATGAGAAATGCTTACCTTTGCACCTCCAAATTCTGAGCTGACCAATGATTACTGTTAATAATGTATCGCTTCGCTATGGCAAACGCCTTTTGTTTGAAGACGTAAACCTCAAATTCACCAAAGGCAATTGCTATGGTATCATTGGTGCAAATGGTGCCGGGAAATCCACTTTCCTTAAAATTCTGGCAGGTGAAATCGAGCCTACCACCGGATTAATTGATATTACTCCCGGCGAGCGTATGGCGGTATTGAAACAGAACCACAACGAGTTCGACCAGCACTCTGTAATTCACACGGTGATGATGGGTCACCGCAAATTATGGAATATTATACAGGAGAAAGACACCTTATATGCCAAGCCTGATTTTAATGAGGAAGATGGTATTCGTGTGGGTGAATTAGAGGCTGAGTTTGCTGAAATGAATGGCTGGAATGCCGAAAGTGATGCTGCAGAGCTATTGAGTAACCTCGGTGTAAAGGAAGATCTGCATTATGTGCCCATGGAACAGATTTCCGGTAAAGAGAAAGTACGCGTGCTGATTGCTCAGGCACTGTTTGGTAATCCGGATATCTTGTTGATGGATGAGCCTACCAACGACCTGGATATTGACACTATTTCATGGCTGGAAGACTTTCTTGCCGATTATGAAAATACAGTTATCGTTGTTTCCCACGACCGTCACTTCCTCGATGCAGTTTGTACGCACGTTGCCGATATTGATTATGGTAAGATAAATATCTTCACCGGTAACTATAGCTTCTGGTATCAATCATCGCAATTGATGTTGCAATTGATGGCTCAGAAGAATAAAAAAGTGGAAGACAAACGTCGCGAGTTACAGGAATTCATTAGTCGATTCTCTGCGAATGCTTCTAAGGCAAAACAAGCTACTTCACGTAAGAAAGCCCTTGAAAAGCTTAATGTGGAAGAGATTCGCGCTTCGAGCAGAAAATATCCGGGTATATTTTTCACTCCTGAACGCGATCTTGGCGATCAGGTTTTGAAAGTTACGAATGTAAGCAAATCGCTTGAGGGTCGAAACCTATTCAGTAACGTCAATTTTACTGCTGAAAAAGGTGATAAAATTGCGATCGTAAGTCGCTACCCTATTGCAAAAACTTATTTCTTCGAAATTATTGCCGGTGAACGCCAAATGGATCAGGGTGAATTTAAATGGGGTGTAACCGTAACATCTAATTACCTTCCAACAGATAACAGCAGTTTCTTTGCCGGTGAAATGAACCTCATCGACTGGTTGCGTCAATATTCAAAAGAAAAAGACGAATCATACATTCGTGGTTTCCTTGGTCGTATGTTGTTCAGTGGAGAAGAATCTCTAAAAAGCTGCAAGGTATTGTCCGGAGGCGAAAAAGTGCGTTGTATGATTTCACGCGCCATGTTATTGGGTGGAAACGCACTCATCATGGACGAACCAACCAACCACCTTGACCTGGAAAGTATTGAAGCACTCAATAATGCATTGGCTGATTTTAAAGGCTTTGTAATTTTCACTTCGCATGACCACCAATTCATGCAAACGATTGCAAACCGTGTTATCGAAATCACGCCTAATGGAATAATCGATCGTTTGATGACCTACGACGAGTATATTTTGGATCCGAAGGTGAAAGAGCTTCAGGATCAAATGTATCCGTCGAGTGTGACTGCTGAATAGCCTTTCAAGCTACTGAACTAATATACCTGCCAATCTGTTTACCCAGGTAATGCGTAAATATTGGCATGAACAGAATACTTAATTCTTTATGTATGCGAACACTTATTGTTGTTATTGCATTGATGCCTGCAATTTTCGGATGCAGCCAGAATACTCAGAAAGCCACTGAAACTAACTCAAGTATAGAAACTTTAGATAATAAGGTTACGACTGAGTCTGCTGATTATATTTTTGACGGCAAAATCATCACTAAGCCTGATTCAGTGTGGCAGAAAGAACTCAATGGTATGACGTATTACGTAATGCGTCAGGCCGGTACGGAAAGACCATTTCAAAATGCCTATTACGACAACCATGAGAAGGGCATTTATTATTGCGCTGCTTGCGGACTACCACTGTTCTCATCAGAAACGAAATTTGACTCAGGCACCGGTTGGCCCAGTTACTATACACCGATCAACGACTTGAATATTGGTAAGGACACCGATCTGGATATTGGTTATGTGCGCACGGAAGTACACTGTGCCCGCTGTGATGGACATCTTGGACACGTATTTGATGATGCACCGCAAACACCAACCGGATTGCGTTATTGTATCAATTCTGCCTCATTGGTATTCAAAAAGCAATAATTTTGCGCAACAATCCTGCGCAAGGTGATCTTATACATCATTAAAAAAGTTCCTTTATTCCGCCGAATGTATTTTCATTCGATCGGAAGGCCATTCGTAGGAAAAAAAATCAGTGCAGTTTTACCCTTTCTTCCTAAGGATGTTCCGGTTTTAGATATCGGATCAGGCAATGGATTAGCAGCAAGCCTTATGATGGAGGCAGGATGCAAAATTGTTCCGATCGATATACACGAAGGGCAATATCACGATAGTGTCAAACCAACAGTCTATGATGGCAAGCATCTGCCTTATGTCGATAATCATTTCGAAGCCGGCGTAATTTTAACTGTCTTGCATCATGTTGATGATCCTGACGCTCTGCTGAAGGAAATTATGCGTGTTTGTAAATCACTTGTCATTATGGAGGATATCTACGAAAATGCGTTTCAAAAGAACATCACTTTCTGGTTAGACTCACTTGCAAATTTGTGGTATTCTCCTTGTCCACATACCAATAAAAATGATATAGGCTGGAAATCACTTTTTAATGCAATGGACCTTGAACTTACAGATGTAAGGTATCGAAACGCATTTTTTGTGATAAAGCAAGCAGTATACGTAGTGAGCAAAAAATCACAATAGAAATTTAAATCTATTCGTCTCTTTGTCGAATTGAATATTAGCAGAATCGAAATAGGTTGCCGGTATATTTCTTTCAATCAATGAACTCGTTTCTCCAAACTCAACCTTACCCTTTTTGTCGATAAACAATACATGATCTGAAATTGCCAGAGCAAGATCTATATCATGCGAGGTAAACAAAATTGTTTTACCTGATTTAGATAATTTACGCAAAAGTGAAAACACCTCAAGTTTATTCTGCATATCAAGGTGGGCGGTTGGCTCATCAAGTATGATGATTGGTGTCTCTTGAGCGAGTGCCCTTGCAATACCTACCAATTGAAATTCACCATCGCTCAAAGTATATAAACTACGATCAATTAAATGAGAAACGCCCGCAACTTTAGCGGATTCTTCAATTATTGCAATATCATGACCTGAAACACCTGACAACCAATGCAAATAAGGTGTGCGCGACATCGCCAGTAATTCATAAACGCTCAGTGATGAAACCATTTCCCCCCTACCTGTCAAAACAATACTTATCTGCTTCGCGATTTCACCTGCACTAAAGTCAGACAAGGATTTATTATGCAGTAAAACTTCACCACTCAATATTTTCTGCAACCCACACAAGCTGCGCAAAAGTGTCGATTTTCCGGTTCCGTTTAAGCCTACAATTGAAGTGACACTATTCTGTGGAACAGCAATATTTATATCCTTGAGGATGACATGTTTATCATAACCAACACAAAGTGCTGTTGACTTAATAATATGTTGTATCAATATCGTCACAGCGTACGTTTCAAATGCTGATTTTTATAAATAATATAAATTACAAATGGCGCACCCATAAAGGCTGTAACTGCATTAAGTGGGAGCACACCTGCATCACCTCCCACTTGAGTAAGCATATCGCAAAGCAGCATTACACACATTCCAAACAATACACTAGCCGGAATCAACAGGCGATGATCATTTACCTTTAATACCATCCGCGCCAAATGCGGGATCGCGATACCTATAAATGCAATTGGTCCGCAAAAAGCGGTAACCGTACCGGTTAAAATGCCTGTAATAACAATTATGTACAATCGTAAGCGGGGCACATGTATGCCAAGACTCAAAGCGTATTGTTCACCCAGCAAGAGCACATTCAATTTCGATGAAAGCAACCATGCCGTCAATACACCGAATACTATTAATGGCACCATTATAATTAATTGCGCATGTGTAACACCGCCCAGGCTTCCGAATGTCCAAAGCATAAACAGGCGCAAGGCATCCCGTTCGCTGTAATATTGTATTATGCTGACAATTGCGCTGATAGCCATTCCAAACATAATTCCGAATATCAGTAATGTCATGGTGTCTCTCAATCGCGCAGCAACCAAAAGAATAATTAATAATAACACAACTGCACCTGCAATAGCAGACAGCACAACAGTCATTCCATAAAAGGCATCAATGCCAAAAAACAGACCACCTGTCATCATTACTATTGCAACAAATAGACTTGACCCTGCCGTTACACCAAGAATATCGGGACCTGCAACAGGGTTTCTGAAGAATGTTTGCATCAACAATCCTGCAACAGGCAATGCAGCACCTACTAATATTGCTGTATATGCTTTAGGAAGTCTGAATAAGGAGATAATGGTATTGATATCATCATTATCTTGTTTGCCTAACAAATTTGCAAACAACTGAGATATCGTAATCGGAGTAGAGCCAACCAGGAGATCAGCGAAGAATAATAATATTGTCAAGACCAACAATATCGTCAAAGGCCATATGCCCTGATTTCGCTTCACCTTAAATGCGTGTAAAAGGTAAATGTATGATCTTTCAAAACCTCAGGATGAAATATGGCTACAAGATCGGCGAGTACTTCATTTGGAAAAACAATTCCACGTTCCCAATAATCATTACCGCCTCCTTCGCATAACCTTGCATTGTTGTTGAAGATGTGACCGGTTTTTAAAGCATCAAAAGAAGCATAACGTTCATCGGCGGCAAGAATTTCTGCACTTGACGCAGATGCCCCGGGGTGCAACCAAATTTCTGCTTCGCCTGCTATACTTAACATGGTCTCAAAGCTCACCGGAAAATTACCGGTCTTTGAATCCGATTCCCATAAGTATTTCCCTCCTGCATCATGAATATATCCTGCCGCAAAACTCTTTCCTCCAGGAATTGTCCATTCACCTTTATAAGCCATGCCGGTAAAAACAGTTGGTCTATCACCACGTTCACCAACCAGTGATGAAGTAGCAATATATTCAGTCATTACTTTGTCGAATATCGCGTTAGCTTCATCCAACCTATCATAAAACACAGCAATAAATTTGATCCATTCCGCCTGTCCTAATGGCGACAATTCCATAAATTCATTATTTATCACAGGCTGTAATCCCAATGTATACAGCTTGTCCACTTGATCGTAAGCCGCATTTCCTGTCAGGTATGTCATGACGATATCAGGATGCAACATCACAATTTTTTCATGGTCGATTCCACCTTCATTTCCAACTTCAACTATTTTTCCTTCATCAACCATTTTTCTCACCGAGTCATTGCAGATATAGGTAGTACCACTAAATCCAACAAGCGTATTTTGAACACCAAGTACATCTAAAAACCCGATATGCGTTGTAGAAAAACTAACCAGTCGCGATACGGGAATATTGATTTGGTCTTTACCTTTTTTGTTATCGTGCTTTAACCTGTACGTAGCCAGGATGTGCATTGTATCCAAGGGATCGCGCACAGTGACTAAATAACTATCACCTATTTGCTCAATAATGAATCCGCGAGCAAATTGCACAGCTACACGTTTCCCATGAGGTAACTCCGGGGTTGAATCAGTTGGTCGACAACCGGTAGTTAGCAAACAAATGAGTATGGCGACAAGTGAGAGTCTCATAAAAATCAAACGGGTAAAACCATCAATAGTCTTACCCGTTTATCATGCATTATTGTTTAATAAACATGGCGCTCTGAGTACTTGAATCACCAGTAGCGGAAAGGATATATTGTCCTGCAGGCAGTTTAGTGATATCAATCAACATTAAATCAGCATGAGAACCATCCAAAGTTAAACAAGAGGCACCTTGAATATTGCTGATACTTACTGTTTCAATATTGAAATCTGCCTTCAGGCTTATTTGTTCAGTTGCAGGATTTGGCTGCATTTTTAGGAAGTCTGATTTGAGGTCTTTTACACCTGATTCCATCCTGACATCAAATGCAAAATTTCCGGGAGACACGCCGGCATCGAAGCTTGTAGACAATGTACCATCAGTATTATATACATATACTTTTCCATAGCTGAAATAGTCTGTTTCGGAAGTGTACATCTGTCCATTGAGCGGGTCGAAGCTCAATCCGTAGAAACTGATGCCATATTCATTTTCATCTGTTATCGTTTCCGTTGCAGGGTCGAACTTACTGATGGTAGTGCCAAATAATTCCTGATAATAAATGCTTCCACCGGATATAGCAGATGTGCCACATCCTGAAGAAATATTTGCAAGGTTAGTAGTTGCCAGTTCGCCTGTTCCGATTTTGTATGAGGAAACAGAACTTCCTGTAAAATCTTTGTTGTTGAGTGTAAACAATTGATCTCCTTCGATCATCAGATTATCCGGATTGATGCCATCAGCACCCAGGTCAATGATATTTTCAACATATGCGGTTGCGAGGTCTAATACGGCAATATATCCCACTTCCCCACCAAAAACGAAACCGTTGTTAACTGCGATGTAAGCTTTACCATCTTTTACGATAACACCTTCAGTAGTGTGCGGTATCACATCTGCAGGAATTTCATAATCAAGCGTCATCGTTTCTTTTTGATACACCTGAATATATGATGGCAGCGTTACCAAATATTCACCACGCGTAACAATGATCTCATCATTTGTAATTGCGATTTGACGTATGCCTTCAACATCAATGCTGCTGATGAGGGCGTTGGTAAGCAAATCATATTTCTGCAAAAAATGATCAGCAGCCACATAATAGTAATCGCCATCAATAGCAATATCAGAAGCGAACCTGGCTTCATCAATAGTTTGAATGGTAGTATAAGTGTCTGTTTGTGGATCATAAGCGCCAACGGTCACCGGAACAATGATGTCATTGGTAATGTAATCGAAATACCCTTCGTTCAACACGAGCACTCGCGAAACGTAGGCTTGAGAAAATGCGGAGGTGGTAATCATCACCGCGAGAATCAGGTACATGAATTTCTTCATAATAGGTTGTTTTTCTAAATGAAATAATAGAGGCAATCTATTAATACAGCATGTTCGCTGTGCCACATCCCTTTTGCCCCAAAAGAGATGATCGTGCAGGCATTGGCAGGTCTTCTGGCTCTTCCGCCCTTCGGAAAACCTTCCCATTCAATCAATTGAACAGTGGTATTGCGCTTCCGAAAGCATAGACTGCGGAATTACAGCAGTGGGGACTGCCCCGGATTCACACCGGGTTCCCTCTTAGGGCAACCTTCCGTATCGGTTAGTCGCCACCAATCTTGCATGGTAAAGATATATAGCCCTTCTGCCACCGATAAACAGAGTTATACACACCCTATGCAAAAGCCTTGCAACCTTTGAAATAAAAATATTTGAGCAGTACACTAATCTGAAAGACGTGCACGTTTTAGTGCTGTCTTGTCGCAGAGACGTTCAAGTAAGAAAAGGCGCTACGCCCCAGGGGTGTGGCGCCCTTACATTTTATAAACTTTCCCATTTTTTCATTAATCAAAATGCATCAGGTCATCAATTACATTTTGTTCAAAAATGGGTACCATCATTGCACATATCATGCATTTTTCGCAAATTGCGGACGATGAAAGACACACTGCCACAGGAAAATCCCTATCAACTGGATTTTATCGGACGATTAAAAGGAATGCTGCCGGCTCATATTTCTTTGGCCGACCAGTTGATTGATATCCTCAATATCAGCCAGGATAGTGCCTACCGACGCATTCGTGGTGAAACAGCCATGAGCATTGATGAGGCTATAACATTATGTAATCATTATAAGATACCTATCGCCTATTTTACAGATGAAATAAAAGGCCTGGTGAACTTCCGTTACGTTGCTCCTGATGGCACCAAGGCATCGTTTATCAAACATATAGAAATGATATATAAGTCTTCTGATGAATTGCTTAATCATGAAGACCGTCGTATCCAATATTCTGCCATCGACACTCCCCTATTTCTTCAGTTCGCATTTGAACCACTCGCGAAATTTAAAATGCATTTTTGGATGCGAGAAATAGAAGGCATTGATGATTTCAAACCACATTACGATCCCAATGATATCGACAGAGAATTAGTGACCCTCGCCAATAAAATTCACGATGTATACCTGATGATCCCCAGCGATGAAATTTGGCCTGATGATATCATGCATACTACGTTAAAACAATTGCATTACTATCATGAAGCAGATTATTTCAAAAAGAAAGAAGATCTGGAAGAAATTATTGCTCAACTCAATCACCTGATTGATCATACCGAAGCTATGGCATCAATTAGCAGAAAATTAAAGTATGGCGACAGATTAAAACAGCCTTATCAGGAGTTCAATTTATATCAAAGTGATGTGCTCCTGGGCAATAATACTGTACTAACCTTTGGCGGAGGAAAAACTACAAGTTATATCAGTCATATGACTTTCAGTATTTTAAGCACAAACAGCGCACGCTATGCCTCTGAAACAGAAGCCTGGATGAAGAGCATTCTCAATAAATCAAATCTGATCAGTGGCATCTCTGAGAAAAACCGCTCAAAATATTTCAGACATCTTCGAAAGGTAGTAGAAATTGCTCGCGAGAAAATGCTGGCCTAATTAACGAAACCAATTGCGTTCCTGCACTTTGAAGGTAAGGGTGCGATACAGATCAATAATATCTTCCCACTCTGTATCTTCTAGTGTATGAATGACAGGCCAGCCCTCATGAAACCAGTGTTCTTCAAGTATATCTATAGGTCTACTTTTCACCATAGCCAATTCTGTGATATTCAGTGCCATTTCGATAAAATTAATTGCAGGCGACACCTTTGTTTCGAATCGATGCTTCCATCTGAATTCAACGATGCGCTTCCTCAATTTATCTGTAAGGGCTCCTAAGGTCATGGCTCTGTAAACTATAATCCTAATTCACTAATAGTAAATAGTATTAAATCGCAATTAAAGATTCAGTGAATATTTCACCATGATATTTCTTGGTGCTTCCATTTTCGCAGGGCGAACGGAATATTCGCGATTTAATAAATTATTACAATTTACACTGATTTCATTCCGGTCGTTAAACACCCAGGCAGCGCGAAGGTCAATCACATAATCGCCGGAATCATGTTCATCTCTGTATTCCTGAAGTCCTTCAATGATATACAGTCCAATTGCAGGAATAATCGGGTCAACAAATGCGGCGTCAACGGCTTCCATAAAACTGGTATAATTGCATGCTGCGCCAAATCTGAATTTGTGGAAGGTGCTCTCAACATCAAATTTCACGGTATGACGGAATCTGTATTTCAGCACGTTATAGTCGGCACTGGATAATGCATTTTGCAATGAATCAAATACCTGAAATTTTGGATCGATATAGGTATATCCTGCAATTAAAGTAGTAGGAATATTTCCGATTTTCCCTTCACCGATAAAAGAAATCTCTGCACCCATTATTCTTGTATCGCCAATATTCAGCGACATGAATCCCGGTGTTGGATAATAACCGAAAGTGAATTCCATCATGTCGTAGTACTCCGACATAAACCCTGAAATATCCATTAATCCATTCCAGTTAGAAAACTTGACACCTTGCTTAATACCTGCTTCTGCACTCCAGCCTGTTTCGCTTGTCAAATCAGGATTTGGGAAAATACTCAAGCCTGAAATACCGGTCGAAATATATTTTTCAGCAATTGTCGGAAAGCGATATCCTTGCCCCCAGGATGCACGAGCGAAAGTATATTTTGCAATTTGATAATTCGCTCCGGCTCTGAACACCGGTCTCGATTCCTTCAATTCTCCGATTTGATTAAATTCATATCGCATTCCCGCACTTAAATTCCATTTATTACCAAGCTTTTTATCGAATTGCAGGTATGCCGCTTCATTGCCTGAGGTATATGAACTATCGCCGTACAAATCGGCGTTAGAATAAGTTTCACTGCCAATTACACCCGAGGTAATCACAAGTCTGATATCCTCCAGATGTTTTTGATATTGATATTCTCCGTAAAAAAGGTCATTGAAATTACTTTGATCGATTCCGGGAGTAACATTATGATTGCCGTAATAGCGAGTCAGTATTTTATGTCTGTTCCCTTTTGCATCGTAATAGTTAAGATAAGGATCTACAGTGATTTTAAACCCGCGATTGAAAGAGGCAGTATTAGGCGCCGGAATATATAACCCGGAGTCAATATTATTCCAGAAAAAGAAATTCGCCGATCTATTGACTTGTGCATTTACATTTAACCCCAGCACAAAATTATTATTAATGCGATAGCGCATATTCGCATTTGCTCTTGCCCTGTGGTTGTAGATTTCTTTCAAATAACTTTCTTGATTAAATACATACGCTCCGGTTACAAGATCAAATCGGTTGAATTTTTGTTTGTGCGCAAAACTCCCTCCTGCAGTAAACGGCATATCATCACCCCACCATTTCTGTGCGGTATCTTTCGGACTGAAATAAACGCCATTAAAAATGGAAAGTTTGGTTTCGGGTGTTGATGTGGGAAATACTGTGCGAACATTAATGATACCATTCAAGGCACTGGAACCATACAATGCACTTGAAGCGCCTTTGATGATCTCTACTTGTTGGATATTTTCTATGGGAATAAAATCCCAGCTCGGAAATGCCGCATCACCGGTCAACATGGGCAGGTCATCCATCAGAATGAGCACCCTGCTTCCTGCACCATAGCTATATCCTGCTCCGCCACGGATATTTGCCTGATCATCAATCACACTAACTCCCGGCATCCGCTGAACTGTTTGGTCCAAACGAAAATCATTTGTGTGTTCAATCAAATCTGTTTTTATGACATCAATGGTAACTGTTTCCTCTCCTATTTTTTTCTCGAATTTAGAACCTGTCACCACCACAGTATTCAGCAATCCTGCGAATTCCTCCAGTCGAATAGGAAGTATAATTTCTTTTCCGGGACTTGCGGTAATTGAAATAGTATCATTTTGATAACCGATATAAGCAACTATCATTTGGTATTTACCTTCAGCAACCATCATTTTAAAGGCTCCATCAAGATCGGTGCTCACCCGCATAACACTTGCACCTTGAAGTGTTATAGTAGCTCCTATGAGCGGCTCTTCATTAGACTTGTCAGTTACGACTCCGGCAACAGTACAATTTTGGGCCGATAATAACGAAGAAAGAGATGTTATAAACAGGGCTGAAACTAAGGCTGTCAGTCGCTTCATGTGTGGTTTTGTTGACGGGTAAAGATAAATAAACCTACCTTTCAGGAAACAGAGTTCTGCACACGATTTACAAATTGAGTACGATATTTGCATGACTAACCCAAAACCTATACAGATGAAGAAGCTGCTTTGGATTGTAATCCCCGCTATGTTGATCACCGCCTGCACACGCGTGCCTATTACCAACCGCAAACAGGTGCATTTACTGCCTGAAAGTCAGATGATCTCGATGAGTCTCGCAGCATACAGCGATTTCCTCAAGGAAAGTGATGTGGTAGACGCAGGCAAGGATAACAATTCCGTTCACCGCGTGGCAGATAAGCTGATACCTGCCGTTACCAAAGTGTTGAATGATGAGGGCTATGGCGACCTGATAAAAGGTTACCAATGGGAAGTAAACCTGGTTGAGAGTAAAGAACCCAATGCCTGGTGCATGCCCGGCGGAAAGATTGTTGTGTATACCGGAATTCTACCCTACACCAAGGATGACGCCGGCTTGGCAGTAGTATTGGGACACGAGATAGCCCATGCCGTTGCGCGCCACGGAAATGAACGTATGAGCCAGGGTTTACTCGCTGAAACCGGATTTATGGCACTTGATGTTGCTTTAGCCAACAAGCCAACAGAAACAAGAAATTTGCTTATGACTGCCGTAGGTGTAGGTACACAAGTTGGTGTTTTGCTGCCTTTCAGCCGCACACAAGAGTCTGAAGCCGATCGATTGGGACTTATATTTATGGCTGCCGCTGGGTATGATCCGCACAATGCCATCAACTTTTGGGAACGCATGAGTGCTAACAGTGCAGGGATTCCGGAGTTTTTGAGTACGCATCCAAGCGACGAAACCAGGATCACCAATATCCGCGATACGTATATGAATGAGGCTATGAAGTATTATTCGAAGTAGCTTTGCACCATGGCACTAAAGGCAATATCGCCATGGCAACGCATTTTTAGCTATTTCAAGCCTATACAGCTCACAACTCAACACAGTGAATTTACACCTGTTTTGGAGGTCGTGCTTACAGAAGGACGCTGTATGCTCAATTCTCCGGATGCTACTTATTCATTTGAAGATAAATACACTAGCTACAGAACGGCCATTCATCAGATTCGCAACAGGCTTAAAAATTACAATCACATATTAGTATTGGGATTGGGCTTAGGATCTGTGCCTTATATGCTACAAACCAAATTTGCCTTCAAGGGCAAGATCACATGTGTAGAGATTGATCCTGTAATTGTATCTCTGGCAAAACATTATTATCCAAACAAGCAGCTATTACAGAAGCTCGATTTGTTTACCGATGATGCGGTTCACTTTATGGAGCATAACAAGCTGCAATTCGATGCCATTTTCTGCGATTTGTTTATTGATAAACGTGTCCCTGCAGCCTTGCATGAGTTCGACTTCCTGCATCATGTAAAAAGCGCGCTTGCGCCGGGTGGCACACTTTTATTCAGCCGGTTGGCATCAGAGCGGCAGGCTGAATTAACTTTGTGGGAAAATCTCAAGCAAGTTTTTCCCGAAGGTGAGGATATAGATACCGGCGGGAATTATATTTTAAATTACCAGGCACCAATTACAACATGACGGGAAATGACATTGGTTTTGCGGCGCAGAAGTTGCGGGAAGGCGCTCTGGTAGCCATTCCTACGGAAACAGTTTACGGACTGGCAGCCAACGCGTTCGACAAGGAGGCCGTTACACGTATTTTCGAAGCTAAACAAAGACCCCAATTCAATCCGTTGATCGTTCACACCTCAGATATTGAGCGGGTAAACTCTTTCACAACGGGCATTTCAGGCGTTTTGGAGCAATTGGCAACAACCTTTTGGCCGGGACCATTGACGATCCTGCTACCGAGGAATCACATGATACATCCGCTTGTAACAGCGGGAAGTGACTTTGTGGCAGTCCGAATACCAAATCACCCAATGACTTTAGCCTTGCTACGCAACCTGGAATTCCCTCTGGCAGCGCCGAGTGCTAATCTTTTTGGCAGGGTTAGTCCCACAACTGCAGCGCATGTTGAAGAGCAATTAGGCGAGAAGGTATCCTATATTTTGGATGGTGGAAATTGTGCGGTAGGGGTTGAAAGCACCATCGTTAAGCTGAAAAATGATGGGGTTGTAAGCATCCTTCGTCCCGGTGGTGTTTCTGCCGAAATGATGCATCCTATTTTAGGGTATGAACCGGAATTCAGCACACCACAAGGTGATCGCCCTGAAGCGCCCGGAATGCTGAAGAGTCATTATGCGCCAAAGATTCCACTGGTTTTGGGAGAAGTTGCTGCTATGCTAGAAAAATACAAGCAACAGCGCGTTTGCTTAATCACCTTTTCCGAAGGGATAGCGCATTCGAGTGTTATCCGAAACATCATTTTGAGTGGTAGAGGCGATTTACATGAGGCTGCACAACAATTGTTCTCAGCTTTGCATGAGGCTGAAAATGAAGATGTAGAAATAATTATCGCCGAGCGTGTGCCTGAAATCGGCATTGGCATTGCTATTAACGACCGTCTGGAAAGAGCATCTGCCTAGTGGTATTGTTAATTTTATATATGTAACTTTGCCACTCCAAGCCCTCCCTGAAAATTCTGGCACGATATTTACAATAGATTATTCAAACCAAACAATTTACAACAAAATGAAAAAGGTAAGTTTACTCCTGGTGATGGCAACCACCTTACTGTTTACTAACAGTTTCGCCCAGGTGACTCAAAAAGGTGGCACTAGCACTGATAAACCTGCTACAACTGCAGAAAAACCATCTTCTGACAAGAAAGACAAAGTGCAGAGTGAAATGTCCGGCGATGCAGCTTCTACTGCAAAAGAATGGACCATGAAAATGGATGAAATCTGTAATCTGGATCAGGCCCAGGAGAAAAAAGTTATGGAAATCAACCTTCGCTATGCCAACAAACTTGAAGAGCTGAAAGCAAAATACAAAGGCATGGAAAATCCGAATGCTGATGCTGCCAAAGCTGAAAAAGATGAATTGACTAAAGCGCGTTTCAAAGAATACAGCAATGTTCTTTCAAAAGAGCAAATGCAGAAATTCAAAGAATACCGCAATAGCAAAAAAGATGAAAACAAAGGCGACAGCGCAGGTAAATCTGAGAAGAAAGATGACATGAAAGAGAAGTATAAAAATGCTACTCCTGAAGAAAAAGAGAAAATGAAAGAAGAGATGAAAGACAAGAAGGATAAAAAACAAAACAAAGAATAATATCCTTCTGAAAGATAAGAAGGCCTCCTAAACGGGGGCTTTTTTTATGTACATTACTCCAGATGTCCAGGCACAATTGCAGGTATATTCAATATGTTATTAAATGCCAATTTCTCCCCTTTTAAAAGCGATGGATATCCAATTCAAGGCCAATTAAGCTATGCAATTTTAGTTCTTACCTATCCAGGCGCCCTTAATGCCTGTTGCCTCTATAAAGGCCTTGCGAAACGCTGATTGAGAGATATTATCAGGGATATCAACTGCTGCCACCTGATATTTGCCATAAGGTTTTACATAACCTGTATAGCCTTTCGCTGCAATCTTGTCGACCACCTTTTGTGCCTGCGACGAGCTATAGAATGAGCCTGCTGATACAAAATACGTTGCATGAGTGGATACGGGCTGTGTGTTTACCGCTGCAGGTGAAGTAGTTAAACTTGATGAATCTGCCACAGTTGTATCTGCCGGAGCGGGCATGGTTCTGCGGAAGTAGGTGATTGATGAGTTAATTTGATAAACATCTGTTTCGTATCGCTTCAACGCATAGTCATTGTGCGGAAACAGTTTGCTTAGTCCAAAAATTTCCGAATAGTTGAAACCATTCATATCCTTCTGAATAAAAACCTGCATTGCCCCCATGCAAATTAAAAGCACTATTGCAATAGGTAAGAGGGCATCAGAAAACTTGCGTTTTTTCCGGGCCGGAACTTCAATAGCCTGAACAGGTTTGGCGGTTTGCACTTCTATTTGCTGCCTGTCGCGTGTAATCGGCTGGGCAGTAAATGAGTATAACCCATAGCTCTGCAGTTGAAAATTCTGCGTATTGTCGGGTAAGAAGCGGATCTGGCCTTCAACATCCATTGTCAGTCTGCCAATTCCGGATAATTTAACCGGTTTTGACTCTGAAAGTGCTGTTTTTATCTGTGATACGAAATCAACTATCAGTTTATCGGCATCGCGATGTGAAATTCCTTCCTGACGGGCAATAGTATCGGCTAGCAGTCCGTCGTTGGTTGAGAGGCTCACATTGAAAGCAACAGATTTGCCGGGACTATTGAAAATAAATGAGGTAGGATGAACTTTCGCAGGTTGGTAGTTGGTAACAAAGCCGCCAAGACCGGGCACAATCACGCAATTGTGTTCGTACAGTAGTTTGACGATATGTTGTGTTACCTGATACACTATCCCCGTGTTTCAGGCAAATTTCGGCTGCTAACACACAATTAACACCCTAAAGTAATCCACCGACTGTTCAAAACGCAAAGCTCAACCCTGCCATGGCCTGAATGCCATAGGAAGGATAGTTGTAATAGCGCTGATACTTGTAATTGGCGAGATTGTTCAGGTTGACGAATATGTTGAAATACTTAGAATAGACGTAAGTAGCTGAAATATTCATATCAACACAGCCCTTAACTTCTTCGGTTATGTCGCCGGGAAGCAAAGCCAGCGTTTTATTCACCCCAAATACATCGGCAGTCATAGACATGCGTTTGTTAAAGCGGTACATTCCCGAAAGTGTCCATTCCAACGTTGGGCGATGCCAAGGCTGATCGAGGTCTGCAACTTCAGAAAACTTAAAGGCATTCACTGAACCTGTCACACGGAAACGATCTGAATCAAAGTAGCTCATTTCGAGGGCACCACCCCAAATTGTCGCGTCGCTGTATTTCACGAGGAAACGCTTCATATCTGTAGTATCATTTACATAGAATGGGAGGTCTTGGGCAGATTTCTGATATCCTTTAACCGAGAAACTGAAATTACCGCTTGTTGAACCCCTCAGCCCGGCAAATTTTTCATGGATTTCAGAGATTTTGAAAATGAGTGAATCCGCAACAAATGGATTTTCTGTAACAATATTAGCAAAGCTGTTCACCTGAGTCCTTCCCTGCCAGCCTGCTACGAAAACGAACTTATCGCCAATTAAGTCATAACTAAATACCGCATCCGGTAAAATGTAGGCATTTTGATCTTTATCCATTCGGGAATCAAGTCCAACGGTAAGTGAATATTGATCGGTAATCATTTTGTAATAAGGTTTGATACCTACCAGTGAATTATAATAATCACCAAAACCGGTGTATTGATAATATTCATACGATGCGGAAGCACCGGCAATACTATTATTCTCCAATTTCTTTTCACCCCATGCATTCAGGAAGGGGTTAATTTCTTTGTATTTATTGATATCACTGATGCCTTTAAGTCCGGCTTTGAGTCCGAAATCCATATTCAGGGGATTATCGCCTGTATTAGCGAAACCTAAATCAAAACCATAATTGGTAAATCTTTGTTTCAAATCAGCATCGGTATAGGTAGTGTCCACCTCATGATCGAAACCATAATAATTCAAAGAATTTGTTGAGAAATAGGCATTGACAGGCAGCACATATTTATCGTCGAAGAAGAATTTTGCTGTACCTCCTACCCTGGTATCTGAATAATTTTGAAAATCGATCTTACTATTCGACGAAATATATTTTCCATACAACCCGTAATTATACTTCTTGCTGCGGTTTGAATTTAAATAGGCTTCGGCCAAAGGTGTAAGTTGCGTACCGAATCCGGCTTTAACAAATACATTGTCCAATTCTTCCGGTTTCACATCGGGCATACGGATAGGTTTAACCTTCACCGGCTGATAAGGTATCTGGAAAAATTCAATCGGGATATTGTACGTTTGCGGATCCGGTTTAATATCCTGCTTAGGCAAGCTTGCTTCAAATGTTTCTTTGACAGCATCAGCAAGTACAGGATTGTAACCACTCACTACATCTACATCTTCATCTCCAACGATCTGAGCTATTGCCTGCGAGCTAATTAGCCCGGTAAAGGCCAGATATATTGCGAATTTCTTCATAGTCTTTGTCATGTTAATCATCAATTATTGTCGAAATTGATTTCTGATTCATCATTGGTATCTGAAGCCGGACTTTTACGTCGACCTGATTTTTCCATTTCTTCGATTTGCTCGAGTTTTTGTTTAGCAAGCTCAACCAATTCCGGATCACCTTTATAGCCACTGATAATACTATTCAAAGTAGCCTTAGCCTGCGCATAATCGCCTTTTGCAGCTGCGATGTCTGCTAATAAAATATAGCTCCTGATTATCCACTCATCGTACGAAGGCATATTGTTGATGATCTCATTACATTTAGTTTTAGATTCCTCAAGTTTTCCTTTTTGGAATAAGATATCAGCCATATGAAAGCGTGATTCAACACCAATTTCATTCGTAGTCAATGCAGCAGCCTTGCTGAAAGCATCATACGCTTTGTCGATATTATTATTAGCCAGATGCGCTTGTCCCGAATAGTAGTGCGCATCTATTCGTTCTTTATTTGTAACCAGATCGCTGGCAAGGATACGATTTGCATTTACAATCACCGCATCAAAATCATTGAGGAAATAAGCAGTCTGCAATAACCCTACCATGGCTACAAAGGTGTTTTCTTTGAAATCAGCCACTTCATACAATCGCTCATAATAGTTGTATGCTGTTTGATAATCTTCATTCTGATAATATTCAATCCACCCTGCTCTCACGAGTGCTGATTCCAGGAATTTAGTTTTATTTCCTTTAATTATAGATTCAAAATCCGGCAATGCTTTAGCATATTGCTTTAATTGATAATATGATTCTCCGCGATAGAATTCAGCTTCAGATTTATATCCACCTTTAGGGAATTCGCGCAAATAATCAGAGAAGGCTATAGCCGCTCCCGAAAACTCGTTCAGGTCGTATTTATTTTTAGCGTAGTTATATTTTTCTTCATCAATCTTAGTCACTTCAACCACGCCATCGGCAGCGCCAGTATTACCGGTTTCTTTTACGATATCGGCAAGTCCTTCTTTA
Organism: Chitinophagales bacterium; assembly: GCA_019694895.1. GTDB lineage: Bacteria > Bacteroidota > Bacteroidia > Chitinophagales > BACL12 > UBA7236. Next base: position 4,722 of record JAIBBA010000008.1, on the reverse strand, counting down.
GCTTGTTGTCCTTCTTCAGAGTTTGGAGAACTTTCGTAGGCGAGGCGATAATATTTCTCAGAGTTTTTGTAATCTTTCTCATTGAAATAAATCAAACCAAGTTTGAGATAGGCCTTAATGGTGTAACTGCTATTAGGTTTTTCACTTACTAGTTCCTTGAACGCAGCAATAGACTCTGTGTTCTTTTTAGTGATGAAGTATGTATTGGCAATTTCATACATAGCATCATCCACATACAATGAATTCGGGTATTTGTTGGTTAATGATTGCAGTGTTGCAATTTTACCATTGCTGTTATTTTGTAACCCCTGCAACATCGCTTTCTGATACATCGCATAATCAACCCCTTTGGCATTGTTGTCGATTATTTTATTGTAGTTTGTTTCTGCCTTCTTATAATCTTTCGTCATAAAATAGCAGTCACCAAGACGAAGAGATGCATCGATGTAAACATTATTTTGAACCATATCGGTTTTACTGGTCTTCAAAGCAGTAGTTACTTTGCTGAAATAGTTCACCGCATTTGAATAATTGCTTTGTTTGAAGTAAGCATAACCGATAGTATAATCGCTATAAGGAACACGTGTTTCTGACGGAAGGTCTTTGGCAACTTTAGCGAGATCTTGAAATTTAACGTGATTTGTTATGGTGAGTGCATATTTATTCTCAGCAAACCTGATCTCGCCAATCCAGAAATAACATGCTGCTTGCAAATTCACATCTATTGGATTTTCCAGTGATTGCATGAACATTTTATCAGCTTCATCAAAGTTTTTTTGATTAAACAATTGCACACCGGAATAATACGACACCTTTTGATAGGCTTCCTTCAATTTTGGTGTTTTTTGAGGGATGTTTTCAATTACATCCATCGCAGCCAGGTAATCGTTTGTACCGAGTAATGCATTCGCCAATAATTCTTGTGCTTCGGTTTTGTTGCTTCCTTTAGGATATGCCTTCAAATAATCTTGCATTGCAGTTACAGCAGCGGTATGATATCCGGATTCATATGAAAGCTTGCCATAATTAAATAATGCTTGCTCGTGAATGGTTTTGTCTTCACCAATTCGCGAAGCTTCCATAAATGCATTACGTGCTTCTTCTTTTTTATCGAGAGCGATATAACAATTGCCATATAAATATTGAATATGCTGATACAAGGTATCATTATCATCGCTAGTCTCCTTTAATGTTGTCAGAGCAGCTTTACTGTCACCTGTAGAATACTGTGCAAATGCCAGTTGATAATAATCCTCATCGCGAATATTCTTTGCCTTTTCAATGTAATAGTTCAGATATGGTAAGGCTTTGCGGTAATTATTCCGATAGAAGTATGCCTGACCTATTAAACTGTTAATTTCGGCAAAATACACGAGTTTGGTATCAGCCATCAGCGGTTCTGCATACGAAATCACCTTTTCATATTTTCCTTGTTGAAAATAAATATTGGTGATGTAATATGGCACAACTGCATTATATGGCGGCACATCTTTTACGATGTTAAAACAGGTTAACGCATTTTCATAGTTGCCATCTTCCTGCTGAATAAATCCGTAATAATAATTAGCAGCGTTATAATATTGATTTTGCGGTTTGTCTTTTAATGATGCGAACATCACTTTTGCCTCGGTAAAACGTTTTTTGTTAAACAGGCTGTAGCCGTATTGAAATTTGTAGGTGTCGCGTTCTTCAAGCGAAAGATCTTTAACATCCACCTTTTCAAACCAGGTTGCGGCATTGGTATACTCTTTTTTATTGTAGTATAATTTACCGAGTTGGTTGTAGGCCGAACCAAGCATTACGTTGCCGGGATTGTTATGTACGAAATCGAGCATCATTTTTTCAGCATCGGTATTGTTTAACTCGATAGCGCATATAGCAGCATAATAGCGGCTATTCGACACGTAGGTGAAGATATCGCCGTCAGTTCCCTCGGGCGTAACCGAGCCTACTTGTTCAAAGTATTCTTGTGCGGTGGCATACATCTTATTCTCATAGAGCTCCATCGCCTTTTTATAATTGGCATACAGATCGGTATAAATCAGCGATTGTTGTGCCTTCAGTGCTCCTGTAGTGCCGCATAACACGATGCACATACAAGCTATTATTAGTTTGTTTCTGATCATAAGTTGTTCCCCAAAAGGGTATAATTATGGCTAATCTAAAATCGCGCCGAAATTACGGCTATTAAGAGTAGAAGCGTTCAATCCATTGATAAATGAATAAACAGGTGTTTGTTGATAATGAACGCCTTAGGGAGAAAAAATAGTATGTATAGGCTATAACAAACAGCAGAATTGCTATTCTACAATTTTATCTATCCAGGTCATATCGCCATAATAGTACCACCGGTTGTTAAATTTCACAGCGGTGAATTCTACCTTACGGGGAGAACCATCAGCGTCAAACTTAGTAGTAACGCGTGCCTTTGGCAATTTGCCGAGCTTAGATTCAGTGTAATTACCTCGGGTGAAAGTTGCGGATGACCAGTTACTCACCTTATTCCTGACTGTATCCAAACACGCTGAGGATTGCTTTTCGAATCCGTTGTATCCGGCTTCAAGGTTGACTAAGATATGTCCATTTTCCTCTTCTATCTTTCTGAAAGTTCCTTTATCAGGTAATAGCAATGCTATTTTTTCCGGCGAATTAGATTTCATAGCGTCAAATAGCTTTTTCGACATTGTTTCGGGGTCCAATGTGCCGCGTTCCGGTTCGTTGCAGGAAACGATTGCCAGTAAGAGGATCGGGAAAATAAGTCTTAATCTCATGTGCGTGGTTGCGGGTTAAAAGCGGATGTAAAATTTATGTATTTTCTTTACGTGGACAAATACTTGGACTTACGGTAAGTTAAAAAAGATTAAACGAGTAAGGAATGGTTCAAATTTATACAGATGGTTCTGCAAGGGGAAATCCGGGTCCGGGTGGATTCGGGACTATTTTGCGGTACGGGAAGCATGAAAAGGAATTGTCGGGAGGTTATCGCAGAACTACTAACAACCGTATGGAGCTGATGGCTGTCATTGCAGGATTAGAGGCGCTGACAAAGGAGGGACTTGTCATCACCATTTACACTGATTCCAAATACGTGTGCGAAGCCATTGAAAAGGGATGGATTTATGGTTGGATGAAGAAAGGTTTTGCCGGAAAAAAGAATGCCGATCTGTGGACTCGACTGATGCGCGCCTATGCACGTCATAAAGTGAAGTTGATCTGGATCAAGGGTCATGCCGGTCACCCGGAAAATGAGCGCTGCGACGTGCTGGCAACTACGGCTGCCGATGGGCACAAGCTGGCTATTGATGAGGTGTACGAGATGGAAAACCAAACGAAACTAGGATTTGATTAGTCTAAACTGATGGTTTAACAGTCTAAACTAACACCACTCTAGTTTAGACTTTAGCTTCAGTAAACCTATCGAGGAACTCTACGATTTTCTCCACCATGGCCGAAGAACCAATGTAGAATGGTGTTTTCTGGTGCAACTCCTTCGGTTCGATGTCGAGGATACGCTTTCTTCCGTTTGTAGCTACTCCCCCGGCCTGTTCGGCGATAAATGCGAGCGGATTGCATTCGTAGAGCAAACGCAGTTTACCTTTTGGCGATTTAGCCGTTTCGGGATAGAGGTATACCCCACCCTTCAGCATATTGCGGTGGAAATCGGCAACCAGAGACCCGATATAGCGACTGGTATACGGGCGTTGCGATTTAAGGTCTTCCTCCTGAGTATATTTGATATAGCGTTTCACACCTTCGGGGAAGTGAACATAGTTTCCTTCGTTGATGGAATAGATGATACCGCGGTTGGGGATACGAATATCGGGGTGGGAAAGGCAGAATTCACCTATTGATGGGTCGAGGGTAAAGCCATTCACGCCAAAACCGGTGGTGTACACCATCATAGTTGATGACCCATAGATGATATAGCCGGCTGCAACCTGTTCTGTGCCTTTTTGCAGGAAATCCTCCAAAGTAGCGCCACCGCTGAGACTCAGCCTGCGATAGATGCTGAAAATGGTGCCAATGGACACATTCACGTCAATATTTCCTGAGCCATCCAATGGATCGATGAGCACGACGTACTTACCTGATTTTGAAATTGCACCATCGAAACTGATGAAGTTGTCTTCCTCCTCGCTTGCAAATCCACATACTTCACCTCCGGCCATCAGGGCGTTCATGAATTGGTTGTTGGCATATACATCCAGCTTTTGCTGGGTTTCACCACTCATATTTTCGCTGCCTTCTGCGCCGAGTATATCAACCAACCCCGCCTTATTCACCTCACGGTTCACGATCTTGCCTGCTATGCTGATATCGGAGAGGAGCCGGGTGAGTTCTCCGGTGGCAAAAGGGAAGTCCTGTTGGCGTTCTACAATGAATTCTATGAGCGTTTTTACCTTCATAAAGCGTGGTTAGGGCTGCAAAGTTAACACAAAATGTCCCTGCCCCGATGATTTTACTCACCTAAACGTAGATTTGTGACATGGAATATCACATTCGACCTGCCGAAGGTGCTGACATCGCCATGATACACAGATTAGTTTCACAACTCGCTGAATATGAACGTGCTGCGGATCAGGTGATCACTACTCCTGCAGATTATCAGCGCGATTTCGAGGCCGGTCGTTTTCAGGCATTAGTGGCGGTGGACCTGCAATCCGGTGAAATTGTGGGGATGGCATTGTATTACTTTGCATACTCGACATGGAAAGGCCGATA